>NZ_MVOJ01000043.1:0-45790 GCF_002018845.1 Pseudomonas sp. MF6394 | reverse complement strand
GAGTGGGGTCCGGGTGGCGAAAACGTAAGAAATACTCGTCGAATTGATTGTTTTTTGATCATTTGGCGAGTTTAAAAGTTGCGCTAGGTGGTATGCCGGGGAAATACATGGCTACTTCAGACCATCCTTAGCTTCATGATGAATGACGGTCACTGACGTCCAATTAATGATATTTGGCCCTGGCCTGGGCATTCCCATGCCTGAGAGGGACGTGAGAATTATGCTGGAATCTGGAAAGAAGCCTTTTAATAGAGTGTTTTGCGGGGTGTCATGCCCTCCTTCGAAGGCAAAGTGTCAGGTGCGGTTTGGCTTCGCGTTAGCGCTTGTGGTTGGCAGCATAAGCGGGTGTGCATCGCATACCCCAGTGAGGTCTGATCAGGCACAGTCTTATCAGGGGCTAGTGCCGAGCGGAGAAAATGTCATGTCGATCCCTCCCCAACCTGGCGACTTTGGTCGATATAGGTTTGCGATAATTGACCCGGTTCTGATCTCTCCAGCCGGGTCAGAAGAAATTTCCCCTGAGGTAGGTGCAGAAGTTCTCGGCGTGTTACAGGACAAGTTCCATAATGAAATGCAGAAACAATTCTACCTGTCAGGCGGGGAGGGGGTGGCTGATCCCATCCTTCGTGTCAAAGTACGCATTACGCGTATCACGGAAGCCTCTCCAGTGCTGAACACGCTTACCTCCCTCGCGATTGGTCCATTACTCAACGGCGCTTTGGCTGTTGAGTTGGAGGCGGTTGATGGGGTGACTGGGCAACAGAAGGCGATGCTACTGTGGGCAGACTCGGGTGGCATAAAAGAGTTTTTCGGCAATTACAGTCGAAGTTCACACGCGCTGACACTTGCTGCTAGATTTTCCGTCGAAGCAACGCAGTTTTTGTCTCCGTTTGGCAGACCCTTGCAATAAACGCATTGCCCTCTATTGGCGGCATGGGAGCGAACGGCGCAGCGGGGGAGCGGCTGTATGATGGTGGTAGTATTGATCAACTGTTGACGCCGCCCAGTAGGCGTTCGTTCCACTCCAGCCTCTATATCTGTGATCAATTATAAGCACTGGTCGTCGTTCTCCGCACAGGTGTTAAGTCACCCGATAGAGGATGGATCGAACAGAAGGCGTGAGTGTCAGTCTTCGATGTACATGTTCATTCGTTTGCCTGCATTACGCAGATGCCGCTCTGCCGCTTCGCCCGCCTTCACCGAGTCTCTAGCTTGGATCGCCAAAAAAATTGCTTGGTGTTCGTTTTGTACGTCCTGGACCAGCTCATGGTAGTTTTTGGCAGTATTGCTTCGTGCTTCGCGTATAAGACGACGGACACTATGATCCAGATACTCATTCAGCGCTTTGAAGTGGGGGTTATGTGCCGCTGCAAAGATTGCCTGGTGAAACGCATAGTCCTCCTCATCACCTAGCCGATCGTTGACAATAGCATATTCCATGCCAATCAGAGCTTGGCGAATCCTTTTGAGGTCCTCAGCGGTGTGACGCGTTGCCGCCAGACGAGTGGCAGCTACTTCGATGGTGATCAAAAACTCCAAGATGTGCAGGAGCGAGTTTTCTTCGCCCAACGAGACCTCGCTCAGCCTAAAAGCGTGCCGCTCTCCGCGCTTGGCGACAAAGGCACCTTTGCCCTGTTGCGTTGTGATCAGGTCTTCAAATTTGAGTTGCGACAGCGCTTCACGCACCACAGCTCGGCTAACGGAGAACTGTTCGCACAGTTTTCGTTCGCTCGGCAGCTGATCACCTGTGGCCAATCGACCTGAATTTATTTCCCCCGTGAGCCAATGAACGATTTCCAGCGGAAGCGGCTGTGGCGTTTGAGAGGTCGCACTTTTCATCTGTCCATCCTGTTTTTGAGCATGCGCAACAGTAATGCCGAATAGTGGCGGATTTTAGGGTGGTCTTACAAGTCCAATGCTGCATGACAAGGCCGCCTTTTCTTCGTGCAATATGCCTGGTAGGTTGCGTTCAAAGAGCTTGCTGCGACTTTTTGTAGTTGACAAGCTTGCTGGGTGTAGCTAGCTTTTCTATCTGGTAAGACATGTATCAATGATGTATGACCAGAAAGAATAAAAATATGAGGTTGCACATGGTTCTCATCCATAGCCACGCAAAAAAAGCCCCTGAAAAGCATTGGCCTTGCACCTCAGATGCCTCTCAGATGCCGCTTCATATTGATCTCAGGTTTTTCCTGCGCGCGTTCATCCCTCCCGATCCAAAGGTCAAGTGACGTGATAGGAGTGTCATTCACCGACCCACTTTTGCGCGCTCAGAAAAAAGTTCTTATTAACAGACTTTTTGGGAAATTTTCTATGGGTTGAGTGCGGTAGAACCCCACCCGCTCAGAGGCTCTCATCGGCTGCACGTTTGTCGTCATATTCGATGGAGCGTAGAAAACCAGCCATTTGTTGGCTGAACACAAGATCCATCAACGCCTCGTAGGCTATAAAAATAAAAGGTGTCCGTTATGTGTGAAAGTACTGACGTAAGTAACGTGCCAGGTGTCGCGGCACTGTTTGAAAAACTGCCAAAAAACTGGGGTCGTTGGGGGGACGATGATGAGGTGGGCGCGCTCAACTTCCTAAATCCATATGAAGTATTACGGGGCGCTGCGGCCATCAGACAGGGTAAGACGTTTACCCTGCAGGTTCCCATGGGGTCTCCCCATGGAGACCCTGTGTGGCCGGGCCGTACCGGAGCAAAACGAATGAACGTTATGGATCGAGGGATGTACGTTGCCGGGAAGGCGGACGCGCTTGCCGGAGGGCTTCAATACGCCGATGACATGATGGTTATGTATCTGCAAGGTTCCAGTCAGTACGATGCCCTCGGGCACACGTGGTATGGCGATCAGATTTATAACGGATTTGATGCTATGACGACTGTAGGAGGACTTAGCAAGGCTAGCGTCCTCCCATTAGCGGAGCGGGGTATTGTTGGCCGTGGCATTTTGATCGATATGGCCAGATTCCGCGGCAAGGAATATTTGGACCGAGGTGAAACATTCAACCATGTTGATCTCGTCGCTGCCGCGAAGGCTCAGGGGGTCGAGATCCAGAAGCATGATATTTTGCTTATCAGGACTGGGTGGATTGGTAAGTTTTATAAAGTTTCAGCGGAAGAGTTCTATGACAATTTTCTAGAGCCTGGTCTCACCTTCAGCCCAGAGCTGGTGCATTGGTTTCATGAAATGGAAATTCCTAACCTTGTAACCGACACAATCGCCAACGAAGTTACTGTTGATCCGGTGAGCGGCGTCCAGTTACCTCTGCATAATGCACTTATGCGAAATTTAGGAGTGACATTCAGCGAGATCATCGCGCTGGATGCACTCGCTGAAGACTGCGTACGTGATGGTCAATGGACTTTTCTTTATACAGCAGCACCACTAAAGGTTGTAGGCGGTAGCGGGGCTCCGGTCAACCCTATCGTGATTAAGTGAGGGCGAGGAAGTTCGTATAAGGTAATTGTATAGATAGTCTGGCGCTGGCCTGAATGGGGTCAGCGCCGACCACAAAAATATGAGCTAACGTTTATTCTAGTGCTTGACAGTTTTTGTGCTTTTCTGGAGTCCGATCGCCATAATGGCCAGCTTCCGCCGCCGTGGCTTAAACTCCGACAATAGACCTAACATACCGCTATAAGTACCGCCTGTCGCCCAGCTGTACTCCTGCTCGTTCGCGTAATCAACCGGTCACACAGCCACAGCAATCTCTCAGAGTGCTAATAGGCTTGATGATTTCGGTTCGATAGTCTTTGTAAAGTTTGAAGTTCAATCCTTCTAATTCCCAATACATCTGATCGGGGAACGCAATGAGTTCGTTAACCCATATTTTCCAGCAGTTTAAAGCAACTGAACCGTTTTCCCCACCATCAGACTGGCTTCAAGGACGAACCGTTTATGGTGGCTTGTCCGCCGCGCTTTCGTTGCATACAGCGATGCTAGAGGCTCCAGAGGAACTGCCCCCCCTGATGTCTGCCCATGTGTCATTTTTGGGTCCTTGCTCTGCATCTCAGACGTTCAGCGCGACGCACTTGTATGAGGGGAAGTCGCTGATCTCAATGGTGGCAGACACTGTGTCTGAAGATAGGCATATTCTACATATGGTCATGCAGTTTGCTCGCCCCCGGGTGAGTAAGATTATCCACGATTTTACGCGAATGCCTGATGTAGGTGGTCCGCATATCTTCCCAACTTTAGTGTTAGACCATAATGCTCCTCCTTGCGCTCAAAACTTTGAATTTCGTCCGGCAGGCGGTGCGTTACCGTTTTCAGGTGCAGCGATACCAGAGTTAATCGTCTGGGCTAGACATGTTGACGCCGAAGGCATCGACTCCACTGTTGCGCTGATTGCACTCGCTGATTGCGTGCCACCGGGTGTCAGTGCTTGTTTTGATGCGCCCGCGTTATTTAGCACTGTTTCTTGGACATTCGATTTACCAAATCCTTCGACTGTAGGTGGCTGGTTTTTGATACGTACATTTAGCCGAAAAGCCGGTAATGGTTACTCTTTGCAGAGCTTAGATGTGTGGGATGAGAGTGGAGTGCAGGTATTAACGGGACGCCAAACAGTCGCTATTTTCATCTAACCAAATGGATGGGAATAACCCAGTTCATTACTGATGCTTATACTACTTGCCAGTAGTAAAGCTCGAAATTGCTCTTTAACGTCCTCAGAGTCCATCACCGCATCTGGGCCGGAGAGATTGATCGCGGCCACGACGTGTCCGTTATGATCTCTGATCGGCGCGGCAATTGCGGTTGAGTAATCGGATCGGTGCAATACCCAGCCCCTGTCTCGGTCTTCGCTAATCAAATTTTGTAGCTCAAGCAACGTACGCGGTGCGGGTGCTGGATAATCGTCCAGCCGGACAAGCTGATATAACTGCCCTAGCTCTATTTCACTCAATGAGGTGAGGAGCATGCGGCCCATAGCCGTGCAGTGACAGGCGATGCGGGTACCTACTGGAATATTCACGGAAAGCCTTTGCGCGGCAAACGCGCGATACAGGTACAGGCTATCGGTCTGCTCGCGAATGCTCAGGTGGCAGGACAACGAGGTGCGATCACGCAGTTCGTTGAGGTGCCGCATCGCCACTTCGACGATGTCTCGACTTGCCAGGTAACTGAAGCCGTCGCTGATGACCCGCGCGCCGAGTTCGTACTGGGTGTTGTGCTTGTTCAGATAACCCATGTTGGTTAACGTGAACAGAATGCGGTAAACCGCCGAGTTGCTAACGCCCAGTCGCTCGGCGATTTCTTGGAGGCTCAGGCTGCGTGTGTGGGCGTTGAACATACCCAGTACGCTGAGACCGCGGGCGAGGGCGGGGACGCTGTAGTCGGCTTCCTTGTCAGGCACTTCAGCTATGTTCATGGATACTCCTTGATAACGACCTTTGTACTGTCTGTGGTCCCATGGTTTGCAGGCGGTGACATCATTGAAATCGCCACTGCCGGTAAAATGATTTGCTGCAAGGTTAGAGCTCACTGAAGTGTTTCTATCTCCAGCTCCTGCCCATCGAATTCGGCCATGGCATCCAGCACCGCGTCCTTGAAATATTTAATAGACGCACGGTCGAAGAGGATCTGGAATGTCGGTTGTCCTTTCGATCCCAGATTGATTACGATCACGTTGATGCGCGCCGCAGAGGTCTGCGCAACTGCGCCCGGCGGGAAGGCGGCAGGGCGCAGGTCGACGCCGCAGAGCTTGGCCATGACCTCAGCGATGCACACGCCGCTCAAGTGCAGCCAGGCGTGGCTGTCCTCCCGGGGCAGCAGATAGTTGGCGCTGTGATCCAGCTCCCAGCGCGCTTCCTCATCGGCGACGCGTTCGCCACGGTCCTGAAGACTGCCGAGGATCAGGTATTCAGTCTGTGACAGACGTGCCACATGGCTGCCATCGGCCTGAGTGACCGCCCGGTTCGGCGCATCCGGCAGGCTGAAGCCACGGGCCTGCAAGTAATCGGCGCTCTGCTGACCGCGAAAACCAACCCTCGGCATCTCGGTCAGATCGACGAGCACACATTGCTGTAGAGCGCCGAGCTGAAGCGGAGCGGGTTCGATGTAGCTTTCTGTGTTGAGGCTCGACATGTCAGAGCTCCTGGCGCTGGTTTTCAGGATCGAAGAAAGGCAGTTTTACCACGGTGGCCTGGACGATCACGCCGTCCTCGACACGAATCGGAATCTGCTGCCCTGGCTGGCTTTGATCGAACGCGGCGTAGGCCAGACCGATGATCTTGTCCAGGGATTGCGAGTACTCGCAGGACGTCACGTTGCCGCTGATGTCCGGACCGCTGAGCACCAGATGGCCTTCCAGCGGTTGCGGGCTGGCCTTGGGCAGCGTGAAACCCACCAGTTTGCGTTTCTGCGGCTGGGCTTCGAGGATATCCACCGAGCGGCGGCCGACGAAGAACGGCTTGGTACGGCTCACCGCCCAACCCATGTCGATCTCGCCCGGATGGGTCATGCCGTCGGTGTCCTGACTGATGATCACGTGGCCTTTCTCCAGACGCAGCAGACGCTGGGTTTCGACGCCGAACGGGCGGATATCGAAGGCCTTGCCGGCTTCCATCAATGCGTCCCACAGCTTCAATGCGTGACGAGCGGGAACGTGGATTTCATAGCCCAGTTCGCCGACGAAACCGACCCGCAGCAAGCGCGCCTTGATCCCCGCCACGGTGCCCTGACGCACACCCAGATAAGGAAAACCTTCAGCCGACAGATCCAGATCCTGGCAGACCTTTTCCAGCACTTTGCGTGAATCCGGTCCTGCCACGTTGACCGCCGAAATCGCCGCCGTGACGTTAGCGATGTCCACATTCAGGCGCCACTGTGCGTTCCACTTGAGCATTTGCTGATAAATGCGATCAACGCCGCTGGTGGTGGCGGTGACGTAAAAATGGTGCTCGCCGAAGCGTGCGCACACGCCATCGTCAATGACCACGCCGTGCTCGTTGGTCATCAGCGCATAACGGGAGCGACCGATCGGCTGCTTGAGGAAGGCGAAGGTGTACATGCGGTTGAGCAATTCGGCGGCGTCCGGGCCGCGCACGTCCAGACCGCCCAGGGTCGATACGTCGATGATGCCGACCTTGTTGCGCACGTGCAGCGCTTCGGCCTGCATGCAGGCCTCACGCTCGGTGGTCTTGCCGTAATAAGCCGGACGCTGCCAGATGCCGGCGGGCATCATTTTCGCGCCAGCCTCCACATGCCGTTTGTGCATTGGCGTCTGCCGGTACGGGTCAAACGCACGCCCTGCGACGTGGGCCAGTTTCTCGGCCTCAAAGGGCGGACGAGCTGTGGTGACGCCAATTTCGCTGATGCTGCGCTGGGTCGAGGCAGCAACCAGTCGCGCTGTCGGCAATGCCGAATGACGCCCTTGGGATGGGCCCATTCCTACAGTGGAGTAGCGCTTGACCAGCTGCACGTCGCGATAGCCGATTTTGGTGGCGTTGATGATGTCGCGCACTTGCAGGTCTTCATCGAAGTCGACGAAATCCTTGCCTTTGGGGTGCGGAAAGATCGGCCACGGGAAGTTGACCTGCGCTTCAGGGCGCATCGCCAGAGGCTTGGCGGCCAGTTCCAGATCAAGCGCCATGACGATATCGGCAGCGGCATGAATAGCGTCGGCCAGCACATTGTCCAGCGCGTGATAACCATGGGCCGACCCCGCAACGCTGAGGTTTTTCGGCAGGCCGCTGAGGGTGAATTCCGCCAGTTGGTCGTCGTAGGCCAACTTGCCGCCCGCCTGACACAGCAACTGATAGACCGGCATATAGCCGCCGGACATGCACAGCAGATCGCAATCGAGAACCAACCCGCTGCCGGCGACCTGACCTTGCCCGGTGATCGTGCGGATGTCGGCGCCGCTGACGTGACGCATGCCTTTTTCGTGCCGCGCCTCAAATACCGTGCTGCCGAGATGGCAGGTGATGCCGCGCTTTTCCAGCGCCAGCAGCAGGGCGCGGTCGGCGGGGTTGCTGCGCATGTCCACCAGCGCAGCCATTTCAACGCCCTGATCGTGCAGGTCCAGCGCGGCCAGATAACCGTCATCGTTGCCCGTCAGCACCACAGCGCGCTTGCCCGGCTTGACTGCGTAGAGCTTCATCAGGCGTTGCGCGGCACTGGTCAGCATCACGCCGGGCAAATCGTTGTTACGGAAAATCACCGGCTGGTCGAACGAGCCACTGGCGATCAGGCATTGCGCGGCGCGCACTTTGTACATGCGCATGCCCTGAATCACCGGCAGGTAGTTGTCAGTGAACCAGGCGTTGCAGGTGGCTTTTTTCAGCACGCGAATGTTGGCGTGGCCTTCGACGGCGCTGACCAATTCAGTGCGCACGGTCTCGGAGCGAGTGCCTTCGAGATCGAAGCGGGCGTAAGTCAGCGAGCCGCCGAGGACCGGCTGTTGCTCGATCAGCAGCACTTTGGCGCCAGCGTTGGCGGCAGTCAGTGCGGCCTGAAGACCGGCAGGGCCTGCGCCGATCACGGCCAGATCAGCGAACAGATAGGCTTTGTCGTAATACTCGGGCTGGAATTTCAGATCGAGCACACCCAGGCCGGCCTTCTTGCGAATGATCGGCTCCCAGAGTTTCCACGCGCCCTTGGGCTTGTATAACGAGCGGTAATAAAAGCCCACCGGCATGAACTTGGAGAACTTGCCGAGGTAAGCGTCCTTGTCGTTGTCCAGCGAGCCGTTGAAGTTCTGCCCGGTGACCTGAACGCCGCTTTCCAGCAAGTGACTGTCCGCCAGCACGTTGGGCTCGCTGGGCAGCTGCACCAACGTGTTGGCGTCTTGCCCGGCCATGGTCAGGGGGCCGCGTGGGCGGTGGTATTTGAACGAGCGAGACAGCAGAAAGCGGCCGTTGGCAAGCAGGGCGCTGGCGATGCTGTCGCCGGCAAAGCCCTGATACGGCTTGCCATCGAAAGTGAAATCCAGCGGCTGATTGCGGTCGATCAACAGACCCATGGGGGCGGGAAGGCGGCTCATCGGGCGGTCTCCTTGGCAGCGGCGATGAACTCGACGCGCTGGCTGAACAGCTCTTTGGGATCGAGGGTGCGCAGGATTTCGTCGCTGCCGGTGTGGCGCTCGGCCAGGAACCAATAGCTGGACGGATTGTGCATCCACCATTCGCGAACCACACCCAGAACGTCTTCGCAGTTGAACACGTAATCGGCCCACTCGGCGTCGCTGCAGGTCTGAGGATCGGGCATCTGCTTGAACTCTCCGCCGTAGGTGAATTCGCTGATATTGCGCGGCCCGTTGAGCGGGCAAGTCATGACTTTCATCTCTCTCTCCTTACTCAATGGCGGTCAGTGACTGGCCGCTGTCGCGCCCATTTCGTTGACTTGCTGGAAGGTCGAAAACCGCTCCAGACCGAACGGTCTAATCAGTTCCGGCACCTTGCCGCCGCTGGCGACCAGCTCAGCCATGGTCTTGCCGCAAATCGGCGTGGCCTTGAAACCCCACGTGCCCCAGCCAGCGTCCAGGTAGTAATTCTTCACCGGCGACAGGCCCATGATCGGGCTGTAATCCGGGGTCATGTCGGTGATCCCGGCCCACTGGCGCATCAGCTTGGCGTTGGCCAGGAACGGGAACATTTCGATGGCGTGGGCCAGCAGGCTTTCTTTCAGATCGAGTGTCGAGCGGGTGTTGAACAGCGGGTAGGGATCAGACCCGCCCCCAAACACCACTTCGCCCCGGCTGGTCTGCTGCACGTAGCAGTGCAGGGCGGACGAACTCACCAGCGGGTCGAGGAAGGGCTTGAATGGCTGGGTGACCATGGCTTGCAGCGGGAAGGTCTGGATCGGCGAGCGAATCCCGGCCTTCTTCATCAGCTGCGAGCTCATGCCTGCGACCGCCTGAACCGCGCAGCCGCACTTGATGGTGCCGCGATTGGTTTTGACCGCCGTGATGGTGCCGTTTTCGATGACCAGTTCCTGAACTTCAGTGAGCTGATGAATCTCCACGCCACGCTTGGCCGCCTGCTTGGCGTAACCCCAGGCCACGGCATCGTGCCGCGCCGTGGCGCCGTCGATGTGCCACAGGCCGGCAAGTACGGGGATGTACCCCGGATCAAGGTTGAGCGACGGCACCAGTTCGCGAATCTGCTGGCGGTCGATCATCTCGGTGCGACCGCCGAAGTGTTTGTTGACCTCTGCGCGCTGACGGAACGAACGCACAGTGGCGTCGGTGTGGGCCAGGGTCAGCTGGCCCCGGTGCGAATACATGATGTTGAAGTCAAACTCGTTGGAGAGGCCTTCGAACATGCGCACCGATTCGGCGTAGAAACGCACGCCTTCGCTGGTCAGGTAATTGGAGCGGATCACGGCGGTGTTTCGCGCCGTGTTGCCGCCACCCAGATAGCCTTTTTCCAGCACCGCGACGTTGGTGATGCCGTGGTATTTCGACAGGTAGTACGCGGTGGCCAGGCCATGGCCGCCGCCGCCGATGATCACCACGTCGTAAGAGGATTTGAGTTCTTTCGGCGCAGGCAGATCGACCTCGACCGGGTATTCCGAGCTGAGCCCGTATTTCAGGAGATTGAAAGGCATACGGCCTCCGAGGTGCTGCTGTGCAATTGGGACCGCTGCGCGTGGGCCTGCTGAACGGCAGCGGTCACGGTGTTTTTCATCAGGAAGGCGATGGTCATCGGGCCGACGCCACCCGGCACCGGGGTGATCGCCGAAACCTGGGGCAGGGCGCTGTCGAAATCGACGTCACCCACCAGGCGGCTGCGGCCATCTTCTTCAATACGGTTGATGCCGACGTCGATGACCACTGCACCTGGCTTGAGCCAGCTGGCGTCGATCATCCGTGGGCGGCCGACGGCGGCGACGACGATGTCGGCCTGACGGCACAGAGCCTTGGCGTCGACACTGCGTGAATGCACCACGGTCACCGAGCAGTGGGCCTTGAGCAGCAGGGCGGCCATGGGTTTGCCGACGATGTTCGAGCGACCGATGACCACTGCGTGCTTGCCGCTCAGGTCACCGCAGGCGTCTTCGAGCAACTGCATGCAGCCGCTGGGCGTGCAGGGCGTCAGTACATCGCGCCCCTGGCTCAGGCCGCCGACGTTTTCGCTGTGAAAACCGTCGACGTCCTTGCCCGGCGCGATGGCCTGCAGGGCACGGGTTTCTTCGACGTGTGCAGGCAGCGGCAACTGCAGGAGGATGCCGGTGACGCCGTCATCTGCGTTCAGTTCGGCGATCAGCTTGAGCAGCTGCGCCTGAGAGGTGTCGGCGCTCAGGCGGTACTCCAGCGAGCGAATCCCGGCCTCTTCAGCGCGCAGGATCTTGTTGCGCACGTAGACCTGACTGGCCGGGTCCTGACCCACCAGAATCACTGCCAGCGCAGGCTCAATGCCTTCGAGTTTCAGTTTCTGCACGTCGGCTTTGACGTGAGCGAGTACGCGGTCGGCTGCGGCTTTGCCATCGATTATTTTGGAAGTGCTCACCGGAAGATTACCGTTCTGTCCTTGTTGAGGAAAACCCGATGCTCCAGGTGGTATTTCACCGCCTTCGACAGGGCAACAGTTTCGGTGTCACGACCTGTGGCGACGAGATCATCCGGCAGGTAGACGTGATCCACGCGCTGCACTTCCTGCTCGATGATCGGGCCTTCGTCCAGGTCGCTGGTGACGTAATGGGCGGTGGCGCCGATCAGCTTGACGCCACGCTCGTAAGCCTGGTGATAAGGCTTGGCGCCTTTGAAGCCAGGGAGAAACGAGTGGTGAATGTTGATGGCTCGGCCCGACAGTTGCTTGCACAGGTCATCGGAGAGGATTTGCATGTAGCGGGCGAGGACCACCAGATCGGTGCCGGTCTCGTCGACCACTCTCATCAGCGCCGCCTCCTGCTGGGCCTTGGTGTCTTTGGTCACCGGCAGGTAGATGAAACGAATGCCTTCGCGCTCGGCCATGGGGCGCAGGTCGAGGTGGTTGGAAACGATGGCGGTGATGGTCATTTCCATCTCGCCCTTGTGGTAGCGGTAGAGCAGGTCGGTGAGGCAGTGATCAAACTTGCTCACCATCAGCAGCACACGCATGGGCTCGCGGGTGTCGTGCAGTTCCCACTGCATATCGAACGCCTTGGCCACGTCTTCGAAACCGGCCTTGAGCTGGGCGATCTCGCCGGCGTGACCGTCGTTGAAACGGAACACCGCGCGCATGAAGAATTTGCCGCTGAATTCGTCGTCGAACTGCGCCATTTCACCGATGTAGCAGCTGTTGCCCGCCAGGTAAGAGGTGACCGCCGCAACGATGCCGGAGGTCGCCGGACAGCTGATCTTGAGAATGAAATGGTTCTTTTCGTGTTGCATGGCATGTCCTCTGGAAGATGGCGGTAGTTCAGCAAACGGATAACGATCAGCGCGAAAAATTCAGGGGTGAACGGGTATTTTGCAGATGAATAAAAATTCCTATCAGGAATTAAATATTCATGAAGGCTGTTTTATAGGCGAAAGGAGACAACGCGTCCAGAGGTTTCTGGAAACTTTTTTAACTGGTGGGAAAATTTTTAAGGTCGTGGGTCACACGACCAGAGGCAGATTGCCAAGCTAGATCAAAATCACCAGGTCAAAGCTTCTGGCGCTTGAATGAACAACTGGTTGATCTCAGGACGTGCCGCATGCGACCTTTTCATCTCGGCCCATACTGCTGGATTTGCCATTGACCTCAAACCGGCAATCAGTCTGAGCAATTCAGCGTCTTCGGCGCCACCGTTGCGTTTATGGATGTACTCAAAAAGCCGTGCTCGGTATGAGCCGAACGCTACACGTCGGGCCTCAATGAGAACATCACGATTGTTCAGCGCCAAAATCTTGCATGTATAGATGGCCCTTCTCTCCGAAATGGTTCCTGGATCAGCCAACGCGACAAAATTGAACGTGTCGACAATATCCAGCCATAAGAAGTCTTGAGGGTTTTCCAATCGCGGGTTGATCAGCGCGTGTGTTCCGCCCATAGGAGGGGTGACTGGAGCACCCTTAGGTCGATTGACTGGCTGTAGCTCGCCGGTGGCTGTTACGACTGCGTACTGGCTGCCTTTTGGGCTGTTGCACGGCCCGCAGGCATATAGATAGTTCTGCCAGTCAAACACCCGTTCAGGGTAAAGGTCTTTAGGCGCGATATGCTCGACTTCGTCCGCCATCGAATCTTCGCAATAGCAGCAGCGGCGGGTGTTCGTGCACATCCTCGACAGTGCAGCTCGCACTTCTTTGAAAACCATGTTGGTTTTTTTGTTACGTGTGGAAAACTCGGATTTGGCCTTGGCAACTCGCTCCGCATACGAGGCTTGACTGTCGACAACCCTCTGGTAGTCGGCCAAGCCAGAGAGCATTTCCTGCGGAACATCCGTGTAAGGGAGCTGAATCATTCCACCTCCAGTCCCGACCGTTCGGCCACCGATGCCGCAGTGGGCATCGTTGCACGCAACGCGGCTATTCTCATGGACTCGTTTTCGCTCAATTCACCAAATGCTTGCTTGCGATTAAGCTGCGCCAACTCCAGCAACTGGGAGCGCGAGGTTTCGGAGCGGCTCACATCGACTCCAAAAAAGGAAGTGTCGTAAGCCTCAAGAATGTTGCCGAAGATCAAACGATTGAGTGTATCGCCTTGGATTTTCCCACCCGATTCATCAGTGCCTGGTGTCGGTAGGCGCCATACGGAGCCGTGTTCGGCGGCTTGACAGATGATAGGGCTGTGAGTGGTAACGATGAATTGCAGCCTAGGAAACACGCTCAAGAACCAGGGTGCTATACGTTTTTGCCAGGATGGGTGCAGGTGCGCGTCGACCTCATCTATGACTACGATACCTGGTAGGCTTATGGCGCCGGTCTGAATTTCCTGTGCTACAGCCGCCTGGCCGTAACTGATGGTCAATTGGCGAATCAGCTCAAAGGTGAGGCTGAGAATTGAGCGATAGCCATCGCTGAGGAAATCAACACTGACCTCGTTGCCGTTCCCATCGACAAAGATTATTTCCTCAGAACTGATTCTGCTGATTCGTGACCCGTGGGGTAAAAGTTCACCGTTGTTGATGAAGGCAATCAAACTGTCCAGGAACTGCGAGTCATCTCTGCTTTCGAGTTGTTTGATGTGCAGCGATTTAAGCCATTCCAAGCATTCAGTCAACGCGATGTCCTCACCAAAGGCGGTAAGGTGCGGTGCCAGGCGAGGGTTGGTGTAGAACATGCGCTCGTAATCACGATTGCCGCCGGTGAAGCGGCGAAATGGTCCGAAGGATGCGGAAAACCACCCACTGCTTCGGCCCCATAGGGTGCGTTCGAGCCCTTTCGACTTGTGCTTCCCCTCCACTAGAATTGCTCCGGTACTCAGGGCCTCATCGTTGGATTCGATCATGATCTGGCAGACCAGCTTCTTAACCGGGGCACGGCCCTGACCTGTGATCGAGTCAACTTCAGGGTTCCATGTTAGATGAGCAGTCACAATGGCTTGCTCGCTGCCTACACTCAACCAAGTGCTCCAGTCCTGACGCAATGCTCGGGCCTCAGTGGGGCCTGCCAGCGCGAGCGCCAACGATTTAACAAAGCTTGACTTACCAGCGCCGTTATCACCGAGGATAACGTGCCAACCCCAAGGTTTTTCTTCGGGTACTTGGAACACGAAGTTTTTGTGAGAGCGAATGCCGGAAATTTCGAGTTTTGTTAGGTACATGGTGCAATCCGGTTCAAGGCTAGGGGGGCATTTTGCGTCACGCTGAGAGGATGGTCCATCACCAGCCGGTACAAAACTATTCAATATCCCTATGTCGAGGCCCTTACTTACTCTCCCTGTGCGCCGTAATTCATGATCGACAATAAGCGTATTGGCACTTGCACCAGCTCTTCCGGCCCATGGGGGATGTCGCCGTCGAAGGTCAGGCTGTCGCCCGCTTCCATGTGGTACAGCTGATTGCCGTGGCGATACACCAGTTCGCCTTCCAGCAAGTGCAGAAACTCGGTGCCGGGGTGGGAGAAGGTCGGGAATTCTTCGCTGGCGTCGTCCATGGTCACCATGTAGGCCTCGAAACTCTTCTTCGGCCCGCGGGTGTGGTTGAGCAGGTGATAGGTGTGGCCTTTCTCGGTGCCGCGTCGCACCACTTCCAGCCCTTCGTCATGCTTGACCAAAAGGGCGCTGCTGCCTTGCTGGTCGTACTGACTGAACAGCTTGGACATGGGCATGCCGAGCACGTCGCACAGGCGGCTCAGGTTCTCCAGGCTGGTGGAGACCTGGGCGTTCTCGATCTTGCTCAACATGCCCTGGCTGATTCCTGCGATGCGCGCAACATCGGACAGTTTCAACTCCTGCGCTTGCCGCTGGCGCTTGATTTGAATACCCAGATATTGCTCAAGCTTCAACTTCGGTTGTTGTTCTACTGGCGTATTCATCGGCTGCGCACGGTTTCCGTTCAATAATTTTAAATTCGCACCAGGAATGTGCGATTTGATTTCTGGATGCTCTGTCTGCGACAGCATATTCCCCTAGTGAAAACGAGTTTCCCATATATAGAGGGCAAATTCCCCTTCATCAGCCTTTCTTTGTATGCATTGGCAAGTTGGCAAGAGGTTTGCATTCCTGATGAGAAAGATAGTTTCCTGATTGGAATAAAAGCCATCAGTCAACAAAACTCTCATGCGTAGTTTTTCACCAGGAGTGAATGAACATGTTGCCACCCGAAACACAGCGGCTGATCGAGGAGCACGGCATCAAGTACGTGCTGGCCCAGTTTGTCGATATCCATGGTTCGTCCAAGACCAAATCGGTGCCGATCTCGGGCCTGCAAATGGTCGCTGAAGACGGCGCAGGTTTTGCTGGTTTCGCCATTTGTGGCATGGGCATGGAGCCCCACGGGCCGGACTTTATGGCCAAGGGCGATCTGTCGTCACTGACCCCAGTGCCATGGCAGAAGGGATATGGCCGGGTAGTGTGCATCGGTCACGTCGAAGGCAAGCCATGGCCGTACGACAGTCGTTACGTGCTGCAAAAGCAGGTGGAGCGTCTGAGCGACCGTGGCTGGATCCTCAACACCGGCCTTGAACCTGAATTCAGCCTGTTCAAGCGCGACGCCGCGGGTGCCCTGCAACTGGTCGACGCTAGCGATTCGCTGGACAAACCTTGCTACGACTACAAAGGCCTGTCGCGCTCCCGTGAATTCCTCGAACGCCTGACCGAAGCGCTGCAGCCAGTGGGTTTCGACATCTACCAAATCGACCACGAAGACGCCAACGGCCAATTCGAGATCAATTACACCTACAGCGATGCCATGGAGTCGGCGGACCGCTTCACCTTCTTCCGCATGGCCGCCGGTGAAATCGCCAATGACATGGGCATGATCTGCTCGTTCATGCCTAAGCCCGACCCGAAGCGCGCCGGTAATGGCATGCACTTCCACCTGTCCATCGCCAGCGCCACCAACAAGAACCTCTTCCACGACGCCAGCGACCCGAGTGGCATGGGCCTGTCGAAGATGGCCTACCACTTCGCTGCCGGTTTGCTAGCCCATGGCCCGGCGTTGTGTGCGTTCGCCGCGCCGACGGTCAACTCCTACAAACGCCTGGTGGTCGGCAACTCGTTGTCCGGCGCGACTTGGGCACCAGCCTTTATCGCCTTTGGCTCCAACAACCGTTCGGCCATGGTCCGCGTGCCTTACGGCCGCCTCGAATTCCGCCTGCCGGATGCCGGTTGCAATCCGTATCTGGTCAGCGCCGCGATCATCGCCGCCGGCCTGGACGGCATCGATCGTCAGCTGGAAATCGATCAGGTCTGCAACGAGAACCTCTACAAACTGAGCCTCGAAGAAATCGCCGCACGCGGCATCAAGACCCTGCCGCAGTCGCTCAAAGAAGCCTGCGATGCACTGGAAGCCGACCCGCTGTTTGCCGAAGTGATGGGCAACGAAATCGTCGGTGAATTCATCAAGCTCAAGCGCATGGAGTGGGTGGAATACAGCCGGCATGTGAGTGATTGGGAAGTGAAGCGCTACACAGAGTTTTTCTAATCCCCTCGTTTTAACAAACCCGTTTCTGACGCTTGCCAATGGGTTGGGCGTCATCTGCCCAGGAGTTATGAATATGTGTGGAATCGTAGGTCTTTATCTCAAGAATCCGGCGCTGGAATCCCAGCTCGGCAAGCTCTTCGAGCCGATGCTCGAAGCCATGACCGATCGCGGTCCGGACAGCGCAGGTTTTGCCATTTATGGCGATGAAGTGGGCGATGGCTGGGTCAAGCTGACCTTGCAGGCGACCACTGAACACTACGATTTCAAGGCGCTCATCGCAGCGCTTGAAGGCAAGCTCAGTGCTTCGCTGGACTGGTTCCAGAACGCCAGCGCCATCGTCCTGAAGATCAAGGCTGAAGAAGCCTCAGTACGTGCCGCGCTGGGTGAACTGGCGCCGACCGTGCGCATCATGAGCGCTGGCAAGAGCATAGAAATCCTTAAGGGCATGGGCCTGCCGAAAGAAATTTCCGAGCGCTTCGGTCTGGGCAGCATGAAAGGCAGCCACATCATCGGTCACACCCGCATGGCCACGGAAAGCGCCGTGACCATGGAAGGCAGCCATCCGTTTTCCACCGGTGCGGACCTGTGTCTGGTGCACAACGGCTCGCTCTCCAATCACTTCCGTCTGCGTCAGGAATTGCGCCGCGAAGGGATCAATTTCGACACCGAGAACGACACCGAAGTCGCCGCCGGTTACCTGGCCTGGCGTCTGCAACAGGGCGATTCGCTGAAGACCGCACTGGACAGTTCGCTGGAAGCGCTGGATGGCTTCTTCACCTTCGCGATCGGCACGCGCAACGGTTTTGCGGTGATCCGCGACCCGATTGCCTGCAAGCCGGCGATCCTCGCCGAGACCGACGATTACGTTGCCATGGCCTCGGAATATCAGGCGCTGTCGAGCCTGCCGGGCATCGAGAAGGCCAAAGTCTGGGAACCCGTTCCCGCCACCATGTACATCTGGGAACGCGAGTCGGCCTAAGGAACGCACATATGAAAACTATCGATCTTTCTACCTCCACCGTGCGTGAGCTGAATCAGGCGCTACATGATCAAGTCAACAACGTGCAGGACCGTGAGTGGGTCGTGACCCATTCCAACGGTGCGCACAACCTGGCGGTCGGCGTTAACGAAGCGGTGTCCATCGATATTCAGGGGCACGCCGGCTACTACTGCGCCGGAATGAATCAGAAAGCCTCAGTCACCGTGCATGGCAACGTCGGCGTGGGTTGTGCCGAAAACATGATGTCGGGCTATGTACGCGTCAAAGGCAGCGCTTCGCAAGCGGCAGGCGCCACGGCCCACGGCGGTCTGCTGGTGATTGAAGGCGATGCCGGCGCCCGTTGCGGGATTTCCATGAAGGGCATCGACATCGTGGTCGGCGGAAGCATCGGCCACATGAGCTGCTTCATGGGGCAGGCCGGTCGCCTGGTGGTCTGCGGCGATGCGGGCGATGCGCTGGGCGACTCGCTGTACGAGACCCGCATCTACGTCAAAGGCAACGTCGAGTCGCTGGGCTCGGACTGCATCGCGAAAGAGATGCGCGCCGAGCACATCGAAGAGCTGCAAGAGCTGCTCAATCGCGCCGGATTCAACGAGAAGGCTTCGGATTTCAAGCGCTATGGCTCGGCCCGTCAGCTGTACAACTTCAAAGTCGATAACGCCTCCGCGTACTGATTCAGGAGCAAGAACATGAGCGAGTCCAATACTCCAAAAGCCCCACCCGTCCTGCGCGAGTCGGCCACTTTCGATCGCCTGACAATCCAGGAAATCCAGCGTGCCGCGGAAACCGGCATCTATGACATTCGCGGCGGCGGCACCAAGCGTAAGCTGCCGCATTTCGACGATCTGCTGCTGCTCGGCGCCAGCGTTTCGCGCTATCCGCTGGAAGGCTATCGCGAGAAATGCGGCACCGATGTGATCCTCGGCAACCGCTTCGCCAAGAAGCCGATTCACTTGAAGATTCCGGTGACCATCGCGGGCATGAGCTTCGGCGCGCTGTCTGCCAACGCCAAGGAAGCCCTGGGCCGTGGCGCAACCATCGCGGGCACCAGCACCACCACCGGCGACGGCGGCATGACCCCGGAAGAGCGCGGTCAGTCGCAGCATCTGGTCTATCAGTACCTGCCGTCCCGCTACGGCATGAATCCGGACGATCTGCGCAAAGCCGATGCCATCGAGATCGTGCTGGGACAGGGTGCCAAACCCGGTGGCGGCGGCATGCTGCTGGGCATGAAAGTGACTGAACGTGTGGCTGGCATGCGCACTCTGCCGATTGGCGTCGATCAGCGCTCGGCCTGTCGTCACCCGGACTGGACCGGCCCGGACGATCTGGCGATCAAGATTGCCGAGATCCGCGAAATCACCGATTGGGAAAAACCGATCTACGTGAAGATCGGCGCGAGCCGCCCCTACTACGACGTCAAGCTGGCCGTGAAAGCCGGGGCTGATGTCATCGTGCTCGACGGCATGCAGGGCGGTACGGCGGCGACTCAGGAAGTGTTCATCGAGCACGTTGGCATTCCGATTCTGCCGGCCATTCCGCAAGCAGTTCAGGCGCTGCAGGAGATGGGTATGCACCGCAAGGTGCAGTTGATTGTCTCGGGTGGCATTCGCAACGGTGCCGACGTGGCCAAAGCAATAGCATTGGGCGCTGATGCCGTGGCCATTGGTACGGCTGCGTTGATCGCCCTGGGCGACAACCATCCGCGTTTGGACGAAGAGCTGAAGAAGATCGGTTCTGCGGCGGGTTTCTATGACGACTGGCAGAACGGTCGAGACCCGGCCGGTATCACCACCCAGGATCCGGAGCTGTCCAAGCGTCTTGATCCGGTCGAGGGCGGTCGCCGATTGGCCAACTATTTGCGTGTACTGGTGCTGGAAGCGCAAACCATGGCCCGCGCCTGTGGCAAATCGCACCTGCACAACCTCGATCCCGAGGATCTGGTGGCACTGACCGTTGAGTCGGCGGCCATGGCTCGGGTGCCACTGGCAGGGACTTCGTGGATTCCGGGGCAGGGGTACTAAAAGGCGCTACGGCCCTGTAGGAGCGCGCTTGAACACGATAGTGTCGTGTCAGACAACGCATTTTTTGCAGACATACAGCCATCGCGGGCAAGCGCGCTCCTACATGGATCACGCTCATCAAATTAAAAGAGGCCAACCAGGCCCGACGCTTCATCACATCGCTTTCTGCCAGGCACTTTTCCATTCATTGCAGGAGCTTCGAAAATGGTTAACCATCTTTCCGGCAAATCCCTTCTTCTCTCTGCCTTTACATCCGGGGCGCTCGGCGCTTTCGTTCCTCTGGCTCAGGCGGCCGACGCCCCGACGCTCAACACTGGCAGCACCGCGTGGATGATCACCGCGGCGGTGCTGGTACTGTTCATGTGCCTGCCGGGGCTAGCACTGTTTTACGGCGGTCTGGTACGGGCCAAGAACATGCTTTCGCTGTTCACCCAGTGCTTCGGCGTGGCCGGACTAGTCGGCGTGTTGTGGGTGATCTACGGCTACAGCATGGTGGTCGACACCACTAACATGGTCGAAGGTCAGGTCAGCTTCAACAGCTTCGTCGGCGGCTTGAGTCGCGCGTTTCTGGCCGGGATGACGCCTGAAAGCCTGGTGGGGGATATCCCCGAAGGCGTGTTCGTGACCTTCCAGATGACCTTCGCCATCATCACCCCAGCGCTGATCGCTGGTGCGTTCGCCGAGCGCATGAAGTTCTCGGCGGCGCTGCTGTTCATGGCCGTGTGGTTCACCCTGGTTTACGCGCCGGTAGCGCATATGGTCTGGGGCGGAGCGGGTGCGCTGATGCACAACTGGGGCGTGCTGGATTTCGCTGGCGGCACCGCGGTGCACATCAACGCAGGCGTTGCGGCGCTGGCAGCGTGCCTGATGCTGGGCAAGCGCAAGGGCTACGCAAACGCGCCGATGCCCGCTCATAACCTGAGCCTGACCATGGTCGGTGCGGCGATGCTCTGGGTCGGTTGGTTCGGTTTCAACATAGGTTCGGGCGGCGGGCTGAATGGTCTGTCCGGGATCGTCATGCTCAACACCCAACTGGGCGCGTGTGCCGGGATTCTAGGCTGGATGTTCACCGAGTGGTTCAAGGTCGGCAAACCCAGCGCGTTGGGTCTGGCCAGTGGTGCGCTGGCAGGTCTGGTCGGCATCACTCCGGCGTGTGCGTACGTTGGAGTCGGCGGCGCCTTGGCTATTGGCTTGCTGTGCGGCGTGTTCTGTTACCTCAGCGTGACCGTGCTGAAGAAACGCTTCGGTTACGACGACAGCCTCGACGTGTTCGGCCTGCATGGCATCGGCGGCATGATTGGCGCGGTGCTAACCGGCGTGTTCTGCCTGCCGTCGCTGGGTGGTCTGGTGGAAGGTGTGACGTTGGGTGGTCAGGTAGTGGCACAGATAAAAGGGGTGCTGTTCACCACGGTGTACTGTTTCGCAGTCAGCTGGATCATCCTAAAAGTGATCAAGGCGCTGATTGGTTTGCGGGCAGATGAGCATGTTGAGGAAATGGGGCTGGATTTGGCTGAGCATAACGAAAGCGCTTATAACCATTAACTTCTGCCCTCGCCGGGTGATCGTCAACTATAAAGGGACGCACCCGGTTTCATAGGGCTCTATGTAGAAAAAACGCTTGAAGTCGAACAATGAAAATTGGAAAGCTTAAGATGTATTTCATATTGCGAAATTAGCCATCAGCTCTGTCGAAATCAAGGCTCCGGGATGCTGTATCACCAGGCTAGCAAGTCGGTGACCATTGACCGCAGATAATCCAGGACTTCTACCAAGGATGCGCGACGCCAGATAAGCTGCTCCGAACGAGTCTCCGGCTGCGGTTGTGTCAATCACTTGATCGACCCGCTGACTATCAATCTCAGCTCGTTCCCCTTCGCAATCTAATAGGCAACTGTTTGAACCTCTCTTAACTATGATTTCCTCGATATCAAACTCGGCGTAAGCTGAAAGTAGCTGTTCAGTGGTAGAGTAGCCAAACAATGCCTGGTCATCCTCTTCGCTCACTAACGCCACATCAGTAATCGGCAATATATTTCGGTACGCTATTCGTGCTTCTGTGACACTGCACCATAGGCGAGGTCGATAATTATTGTCAAAAGCGATCCGCGTGCCTCCTTCATGTGCTCGACGCAACGCAGGTAACAAGCGACCTCGACCGTGTTCGCCTAAAATTGCCAAAGTAATGCCACTGATATAAAGCAGGTCGTACTGTGTCAAGGTTTCGAGAATCTCTTTCGACTGCAGAGTGGCGAAACAATCGCGAACAGCAGCTTCAGTGCGCCAGTATAAGAATCGGCGTTCCCCTGCGGCATCGTTCTGAATGCAATAAAGTCCGGGTAAACGGCCAGGAAGGCGCTGCACCCCTGTCAATCCGATACCTTCTTTAGCCCACGCACGGCACATCGAATCACTGAAGCTGTCATTACCTAATGCCGTAAAATAGTCAATTTTTGCACGGTCTCCTAATAATCTAACCATGTAAATCGCAGTGTTTAACGTATCGCCACCAAATCCATGATGCAGAGTATCGTCACTGTTTTGGCGCAGCTCTATCATGCACTCACCGATTGCGGCGATGCGCGAGTTCTGTGTTCTCATCAATTCGCCCATCTCAAAACCTCCGGTTTATCTCGGTAGCAAGACCGCGGCCATCCTTAGTTCTCTTTGGTTCACTTTCCGAATCACCCGTTCAAATTTGCTGCCGAAATAATCACTACGTGTGTCGTAAGAATTAGGCACATTCGACTGGCCTCGATCTCTATGTATCCGCCTGGAGTGGACCTCTTCGTTCTGTCCGCTTGTTTAGGCGACGTCTGACGAGGCGGCTGGTCTCCTTCACCGGAACGCGCAAATTAACCTAGCAATTGTTACATTATAACTACGGAGGCTGTGTCTTGAATGTGAAGGCTCTGGAGGATTGGCCTTCGTGCTTTGCCGGTTTTTTGCCATTTATGGATGCATCGTTATATTGTAACATTTGGTGTGAGATGGTCGGGTCATTGGCTTGTCGCGCAGCATTGGTCTCGCCGCTGAGAAGTGCAGGGGAGAGGGCAGGATGGCGGGAGACGAGGGTGCAGATTTACTATTTTGGATCGAGGATGCCGTGCGATTTCAGCGGGCATGCGATAACCAGACACGGCTAGCCGCATAGACCACAGTGCGTCACGGAAACGCATTTTTAATGCCATACCTGAGGACCATGCAATTTTAACGTTATTTAACAAGGGCTATGCACGCGATCCCGATGGATCGTTGACATTGCTGTCGATCCAATTTGGTGCTTCGAGAGGACCTACAATGAAGTTGCTCCGTTATGGTAAACCGGGTAGCGAGAGGCCAGGAATATTGGACTCTTCAGGGACTTTGCGCGACATCGGAGCCTTCATTGACGATATTGCTGGTGCGCACCTCTCCGAGATCGGCCTCCGAAGGCTACGTGAAATAGACACGTCTTTTCTTCCTCTGGTTGAGGGGAACGTACGTTACGGGCCTCCTGTTGGGCAGGTCGGCAAGTTTATTTGTGTAGGGCTTAATTACGCCGATCATGCTGCCGATTCGGGAGTTGCAGTGCCAGAGATGCCAATATTATTTATGAAGGCCACTACCGCCATCTGCGGGGCCTACGACGCTGTGATCATACCGAAGGGGGCGAGTAAGTGTGATTGGGAAGTAGAGCTGGGTGTTGTGATTGGCGATGTTGCACGCGACGTAGCTCCTGAATATGCGCTACGTCATGTAGCAGGCTACGTTGTGATCAACGATGTATCCGAGCGTGATTTTCAATTCGAACACGGTGGTCAGTGGGTAAAAGGGAAGAGCTGCGACACCTTTGGCCCTATCGGACCGTGGTTGGTGACCAAAGATGAAGTACCGGACCCGCAGAACCTATCCATGTGGTTGGAGGTGAATGGTCATCGCTACCAGAGCGGGAACACGCGTACGATGGTATTTGGTGTTGCAGAGCTTGTCAGTCATATCAGTCGTTATATGACCCTGATGCCAGGAGATGTGATTAGCACCGGCACGCCACCGGGAGTCGGCTTGGGACAAAAACCTCCGGTTTACTTGAAAGCCGGTGATGTGATGGAGTTAGGGATCCAGGGTTTGGGCCTTCAGCGCCAGTACGTTGTGGCACATCCGGGAAGTGAAGAATATAGATGCTGACTTGGCAACATGCGTTGCTTACCTCTTAGGGACAGGCAGTGCAACGTCACCCAAATGCGAACTTCAAGGACGGGGTTATAAACGAAGGCTGACACTTGTGTGGCGGCTCTAGTCTACGAGGCAACCCGTATGAGTAACGACCAGTTGAGTATTTTGAGGGCGGAAATTGATACATTGGATGAGGAACTCATCAGGACACTTGCGCTAAGATTCATCGCTACGGGCAAGATTGGCGTTATAAAGGCCACCCGGTGCCTGGAGGCGGTAGATCCTTCTCGCGAAGCTGAGCAAATGAGGAGGTATTCCCTCCTGGCTTTACGTCACGGTGTCTCCATAGAAGTGATCCAAAAGGTGTTCAGAGCCATTATTGATGAGGTCGTGGTGAATCACCAGGCCATTAGTGAAAGTAAGGTCAAGTAGGCTAGGGTGTGCTTGTCCTTAAGTAAGCACACGCATCATTGCTGTATAGTACTCCAAACATTCTACGTGCTTAACACTATTCAACCTGATGGACGATTCCGTGGCGGGAAAAGAGCAGCCATTTGCCATCTTCTGTAGCAAGAGCCGCAGTTAGTGATTCTCTATTCGGGGCTGCAATGTCTGTAAACGTGTGGCCACCGTCAAGGCTCTTCATCTGCAGTCCATCCAGCCCAACGGCAATTACTTCTCGACCGCTTACGTCGATAGAGGTAATCGAGCTTTTCCTGCCAATCGGTACTCGCACCCAAGTCTTTCCATCGTCCTCACTGCGAAGCATTGTCCCACGCTGCCCGCCGACTAAAAGCGTACCGTCGACTAACTGCCTCCCGCACCACAGAGAACCCTCGTAGCCCGTATCCAAGTAGTCCCAACTGCGCCCAGCGTCGGTTGAGTGAAGCAACCGGCCCCTTTCGCTGGTTGCGTATACGCCACCTTTAATATCAGGAAACAAGCTCAGCAAGTTCAGGTCAGACAGTGACTTGTCCATAGGGTTGGGCTTTTGTTCGGTCCAGGTCTTTCCACCATCCTGAGTGGTCAAAACGAGTGACCACAGGCCCACAGCGAGCCCCTGTTTAATATCAAAGAAGTGGACTGCGAACAGCGGCCGATCTTCCGTCAGCGCGAGCCGTTGGATCTGCCATTGCTCACCACCGTCGACCGTTGCCAGAATCGCGCCCCAATGCCCCACAACCCAACCATGCTTGTCGTCAGTGAAGCTCACGCCAGTCAGCGTTGAACTGACCGGCACCGATTGGGCTTGCTGAAAGGACGCTCCGTGATTGTCGGATAACAAAATCGTGCCATTGTCGCCAACACTCACAGCTCTCTGGCCAGCCCAGGTGGCGGCCAGCATCGCTGCTTGAGTCGCTATGGGGGATATCGTTGCTGGCGTAGGCTCGAGAGGGCCAACAATATCCGCAAATGAAGATGCTGAAACCATGATCACGACCGTGCCAATCGCCAAAACACGCGCCTGTCGCTTAAATAACGTTTTCATACTATCTGCTCCAGAGGTCAGTGTGCCAACAGCCCGGGGACGCGGACGGGGCGGCGACGCGGGAAAAGTCGTTCAAGCCAAACCGCGAAAGCAGGCAAAACAGTGATCGCCATCACCATGTTCACGATGAACATAAACGCGAGCAATTTACCCATGTCCGCTTGGAACTTGAGTTCCGAAAATGACCAGGTCGCGACGCCTACTGCCAGCGTAATGGCGGTAAAAATGGTGGCAGTTCCTACCTCTAAGATTGACTGTTCCAAAGCTTGGACGACACCTACACCATTGGCCATGTGAAGCTGCAGCCGGTTATATATGTAGAACGCGTAGTCGACACCGATACCGACGGCGAGCACCATCACAGGGAGCGTTGCTACGGTCAGACCTATCTGCAGTTCCTTCATAAACCAATAACCAATGAAGGTTCCGATTGTGAGCGGAAGGCAGCACGCGAGAACTGCGCGAAAATCACGATAGGCGAAAAACACCAGCAAAATGATCGTCGCATACACGTAAAGCATCATAGGCAGCTCGCTGTGCTCGATCTCTTCGTTGACAGCCGCCAAGATGCCCGCGTTGCCCGATGCCAATCGAATGGTGACACCTGCCAGCTTGTCTTTATCGCGAAATTTTTTCGCCGCCTCGATTACGCGGCTGATGGTCGTTGCTTTGTGGTCCGTGAGATAGATGTGCACCGCAGTCATGCTGCAATCCTTACGCATGATGCCGGGAACTCGAGCAATTTCTACCCCCATTGAGGAGTAGTTAGCCGAGTCGATCGGCACTACAGACATCTTAGGGTTTCCTTCGTTATAGCCTTCATTGTACTGGCGTAAGAGCGAAGAAAAGGACAGGACCGACATGACGCCTTCTACAGACTGCATAGCCCACACAAATCGGTCTTGGTAGACGCCAATCTGGACGTCTTCACATGACATGGGAGGCGCCTCAAACACAACCGTTAACCAGTCCAATCCGACGTCATAACTTGAAGCGATTGACACCGCATCCTTGTTGAATCGTGCCTCCGGTCGAAGTTCAGGGGCGCCTGCTTGCAGCGTTCCTATTACGCGATCTCGACTCTGCCAAACCGCCGTTGCAAACACTGTTAAAGCAATGAACAAGACTGCAGCAGCATTTCGAGGTTTTGCAATGCGTGCCAAAACCCGCAACCAGCGCGCGCGCTGAGTCGCCTTCAATTCCGCACCTTGCGCGTAGCTATGGCTCACCTTCAACAGGGATGCTGACAAGGGCAGCATAATCAAATTGGTGATTATCTTGTATGCAACGCCAAGCGAGGCCGTGATGGCGAGCTCTCGGACCATCGGGATAGGCATCAAAATCAAGGTTATAAACGAGACAAATGCCGTGACCAAAGCGAGTGTCCCAGGCACTAAGAGTCCACTGAAACTCGATCTGGCAGCCGCGTCCATTGACTTGCCACTTGCCAGTTCACGAACGATGAAGTTGATCTGTTGGATACCATGTGAAACGCCAATCGCGAACACCAGGAAGGGGACGAGGACACCGAGCGGATCAAGCCCGAAGCCAAGCAAGCGCAGAGTGCCAAACTGCCAAACGAGCGATACGAGAGAGCAGGCCAGCGGTAGCAACGTTAAGCGGACTGAACGACAGTACCAGTAGACAGCCAGAGCAGTGAGTAACAAAGCAATGATACAAAACTCGAGGACGGAGGAGGCGCCTTCTGCGATGTCACCAATCTGTTTGGCGAAGCCGATGATCTGAATCTCGAACTGATCGTCTTCGAACTTAGATCGAAGCTGTGCCTCCAATTCTCGGTCGAAATCGACATAATCAATATGCTCACCCTTAGCATCGACCTCGTTCAGGTCGGCAGTCACCATCGCGCTGGTTTGATCACGAGCCACTAGGTTGCCAATAAAGCCGCCTTGGACTGCAGATGCGGTAATGGAGGCGATGGATTCGGCGTCCAGGCTATCCGGGGTCACAGTGCCCGGAATAATCGGGTCAGCTCTGAACCCGTCCTCCGTGATCTCCGTGACGAAAGAGTTTGGTGTCCACAGGGATTGAACGCTACTGGCCGCCACGTGTGGTAAAAACTTGAGTGTTTGGGTAACGTCATAAACGCGCTTCAATCCATTTTGCGTCCAAATGGCACCATTCCTAGCCCTGACGACCACGGTCAGTCGGTTCGCCCCCAAGAGCTCTCCGCGGTACTGGTTGAACGTTGCAACATACTCATGACCCATTGGAAGTTGCTTCTCGAATCCAGCATCCATTCGTAGCTGAACGGCAAAAAACGCCATTAACGTCGTGAATAAAATCAGCACTCCCAGCACCAGCTGCTTGTGACCGAAAAGTATGTTCTCGAGCTTTTTCAATATCCGAACTAGCAAGTCCGGCTGCGCGGATTCGGCCTCGGGTAATGCCTTCATATAGCGCCTCAGAAATTACGGGATACGTTGATGCCAACGAAGTCACGGTCGCGGAGTGGATTGGTGAGCGGATCAGATGGCCCGAGGAACTTTGTATAATTCATACCGACCTGCCAGTCCGCCGGATTCTGTATGAAGTTGACATACATATTCACCGAAGTGACTCCTTCCATGAATTGTTCGCTAATGTTAGGCGTATAGCCAAACATCCCCCTGCGAACATAAACCCCTGGGTTAACTTGCCATCCACCAATTAGCGAGCCATCGTAGATCCAGTTAAAATCGACATCCAACCCACCCGAGTACTTTGTACCTTTGGAATCACCTGGGCTATTTAGAGCGCCGGTTACTGCCAGGTCGTTTGACTGATTGCCCCAGAGCCAACCACCGGCGGCAATTGGCGATCCTTGATAACTGTCGTGCAGCCCAGGATAAGCGATTACCACGGTCTCTGTTGTCAGTGTGGCGGTATCGGCGCCAAGTAACTTCAGAAGCCCGCCAGAATTTGAGGGTTGAAGCGTAAACAGCGATGTTAAGTGCCATTGGAATTTTTTCTCGTCCACCCAGCATTTGCCCTCCTGCGAAACACAACCGCTAGAAGCATTTAGAGAAACCGCATCTTTGGGGCGATAGGATAACTCGGTTCCGATCGCCCAATCGCCCAATGGAAAGTTTGCACTAACACCGAACATGTGACGGTCTTCCGGATACATGTAAACCGTGGTGCCACTCGCATCGAGTGATATTTGCGGAAGTTTATCGTGGTAAGTGATGGCATAAACTCCTAAGCTGAGAGCTGCGCCATCGGGTTGGTACCGTAAGGACAATCCATATTGCCCACTATCGCGTGCAGACTCAGTTCGGACACCGTATGCACCGCTTCCTGGTCCTACCGTGGAGGTTGACCAATAACTACCCACAGGAGGCAAGTAGCTCTCGTTCCAATGCCCTTGGATATAGACTTCGGCGTTAAATCCATTACCTAGCCCGGAAGCGACACTGAGAATTGGCGCAGGCAATACGAACTCTTTGATTTGCGCGCCAGGTTGCGAAGCCCGGTTAACATCGATACCGTTTGTGGCATTGATACCGCCGACTTCGAAAATACTTTCACCCCAGCTTATGACTTGGTTGCCGACTCGAACTCTGGCTTGTTGATCACCGATGTCAAACGTCTTACTTATCCATAGATCAAGCAACCGAGACTGAAAAGCCAGTTTTTCTCGCGCGTGTGACGCCAGGCCGTCCCTGATATCCGGTGGGGCCGCGGCGAAGGCATCTTGCCCGCTGGTGTCGCCTGTAGTATCTGTCGCCGATACATCACGCAACCACGTTCCTCGGGCCATGAAAGACAATCCTTCGGCAGGCATCTTGAGTAGCAGTTCGTGGCTGCCTTTCAAGTATGTGGTAAATGCATCACCTTTGTCATAGTTGATGTCACCTTGATCGCTTAAGCCACTAAGTTGCCCCATATGGCCATTTCCGGTCTTTGCCCCGGTGGCCGAGTTGTAAGTAGGCGCTACAAGACTTTTACTGGCCGAGTCAGTGCGAATGCCTGAGCCTGCGGATATTGTAGAATCTAGGCTGCCGCGAATCGTGTCGGCATCGTTAGAGAAGTTGAAAGCGCTTGCATTGCTGCTGCCAACCACCAGCAAGGCTGTAGCTGCAGCTTTAACAGAAAACACATACACTTCATCGTAGTGGATCGAAAAATTCTTCATGATATTTATTTCTCGTGATTTTATCGTTCGCTCATAGCACGAAGGTTTTCAGTCGTATAAAATCCCGCTTTCATGTGAGGGTTTCCGGCACCATCAACAATCCACTTAATGTCTTTGCCACTTCCGATCGGTGACCCATCTACCAAGTAGCGGCCTTCAGATAAGTTATATTGAGCAAATGCAAGAGAATCGCATGTTCCGGTTTCATACACGGGGATTACGTATCCTTCGCGTACTTTCGAAATATTGCCCTGAGCGTCGTAATCAACAGCACCAAGGAGCGCCCAACTGTCTTCATCTATGTAAAAGGTCCGCTTCGGAGCAGAATGGCGCATGCCTTGTTTTACCGTCGCCTCGACGACCCATACACGGTGTAATTCATAGCGACGCTGTGCGGCGGCGACAAACTCAGGCTGCAATACGTCTTCATGCTTGGCATTGAAGTCGTACATCCCCAAGGCGTTGTAGGGAACCACCATCTCTTTCTTGCCTACGAGTTTCCAGTCGAAACGGTCCAGTAAACCTGAAAACGTGTACGACTCATCAACGTTGTACTGATTTTCGTAGCCAATCTGCGGAGCGTCGTAAGAGTACGTAGGCATGCGACGGGTGCGCCGTTGTCCTGGGAAATAGTAGAAAACCTCCGCCGGTTTATCAGCGCTGCTCGTGTAGGTTGCAGCCTGGCCCGCCAATGCCACAGGGGAGACGTAACTGAAGTACGTCATCGCCTCTACATTGCCTGCGTCCGCAAACTTTGTTCCGTTCTTTATCGCCCACGGCATATAGGTGTATAGATCGGATGTAAGCTTTATCCAATCCGAGCCACCCTTACGCGGTGAAATGGACGTGGTCAGACGGCTTAGTTCCATCCCTACGCCGCGGTAACGCATTTTTGCATTCCACATCGCCTCGGCCCCTGTTTTAGGCTCGAGAAAGGGGACGCCGGGCGTGTAGGCATCGGCCAGGGCCGTGCCATCGGCACTCATCTTTGCAAACCCGAGGTTCTTCTTAGTGTTCTCTGCTACAAAGTCAGGCACGCCACATGTTCGACGTGATGGATACACGGGCATGCTGTAGCCCTTGATACCCTTGACAAGAGCGGCTTGGCCGGGGTTCAGCAGGCCCACATACTTATCAACATTACTGGCATCGACCGTGTACAGCGGCGCATCAGATTTGATGACATGATCCGCGAGGCGGTACGTGCGGACGAGCTAGGTTTTTATTGCTGGGGCACCTCTGAAGCCCACTTCATTGATGGTCCGACCATCTCAGCCCCCGACGCGCTCTATGGCGCTGTTGCAGCGCTTACCAAAGACATCATTATTCGGTACATGGCTGTAACGATCCCCTTCCACAATCCAATTACAGTAGCAGAGCGCCTGGCCACGCTTGACATATTGTCGAAAGGGCGGGCTGAGCTTTGTACGGCGCGCGGTAACAACAAGCTCGTAATGCAAGCATTTGGTGTCAAGCCGTCCGAGACTAGGGATCGGTGGAAAGAGGCCATAACCATTATTGGCCAGGCTTTGACAAAAGGCGTTGTGTCAAACTCTGATGGTCAGTATTGGCCTTTCGAAGAGGTTAAGGTTAACCCGAGGGCGTTGCAAAAACCTTCTCCCCATCTGTTCTCCGTAAGTTCTGGCCCCGAGTCTCACAAATTGGCAGCTGAGTACGGTGTTGGAATTCTTACCTTTGACAATTTTTTCGGGTGGGACTACGTGGACGAATGCATCGGTGCTTACCGCGATTCAATCGGAAGTGCTAAACCCGTGAATGGCCAAGTAAACAATTCTTATGGCTATTATGTACCAATCGTTCATTGCGCAAAAGATCGGGCGACCGCGATGGCGGAAGTACGGATGAGGGCTTACGGCTATGTCCAGTTCATTCTGGATATCTACTTGCCTCTGGCGAAAGAATCTTCATACGAATACTTTGGTGGTATCCAGAAGATTGAGGAATATAAGCGCAATCTTGAGAAGCTTATAGAACTTAGTCCATCCATTATGGTGGGCACGCCTGATGATATTATTGAATCTCTGAAGGCGCTCGAGAGACGCGGAGTGGATGAGGTCATTTTGACTGTTGATGCGATGACCCACGAACAGCACATGCAGACTCTCAATCTTCTGGGAGAGCACGTTCTTCCTCATTTTCATAAGAATTGAGTAGACCCCATCAGGTAAGAAAGTCTCGCGCCTGTTATTGGGGGACCTGGTTGCCACATCGATTTTCGAGTCAAGCTAAAGAGCTGAAATTTCTGGCTGCGTGCGCGTTTGTGTATAGGGTTCGCAGCGCTGTAAGGCAATGAGGTCGATGTGGAGTAAAGCGGTGATGTTATAAGGCGAAACTGGGCAGTTGACGGTCTTGAACAGTGCACGGGTAAGCTTTTATGCCCGAATACTGACTGTCAATGATCTTAAGGGAGCCGTTGTCATATAAAGATCTACCATTAATAGAGCGAGGATAATCCATGTACCAAATTATAGTGCTTTATGGCGTTCCAACGGATTCAGAAGCGTTCGATCAGTATTACAAAGATGTTCATATTCCACTGGTCCAGAAAATGCCGCATCTGAAAAGCTTCTCTGTTAGTGAGGGCCCTATAACCATCATTGGTGGCGGAGGTCCTTACTATCGTATCGCCTTGCTAGGTTATGAAGATCTCAAGTCGTTAGAAGACTCTCAGTACTCGTCTGAGGGGATGAAGGCATCAATGGACGCTGCCAATTTCGCAACCGGGGGCATGACTGCGTTGGTAATGGAAGTCAAAGATAGCCTTCAGTAACGAGCCAGACCGTGACCGCACTGAGCTTCTCTTCGGTGCGGTCATGTATTGGTGACTTTATTGCTGCTGCAATGTCCGATAGCGGTCAAACGTGGATCATGACCTGATGAGGGTTCAACGCGATCGGCGTTCTTGTCTCTAAGCATAAGCAATCACAGGGTGGCGCTATGAAAATCGACGCACATGCAGCCGAACATACTCCGGTCTACCCGGCGAATCTTCGCAGGAGACGTTGTTATCTAGTCATTAGCGGGCATGTGAAGCGGCTAAGCGATGACGGTATGGCGCTGGATCCTCGGAGTGTCGACCTGTCTGATAAAGGAGTTCGTCAGGTCCGAGAGCTCTCGGTGATGATGCAACATGTGGCTTTCGATCGGGCTGTGTGCTCCGATTATTCTTGTGCTCGACAAACCGCAAATATCTTGCTGGACGAGCAGGAAAGCATGCTTGAGCAAGCTAAAGCGTTTAGCGATATAAAAGCAGGTTGCTTCAGTAAAATCACCCCACAGCACCCTGATGACCGAGTATGCCAGGCCTACGAAACCATAGGCGAAGGTGATGGCACATTTTTGGGGGGAGAGCATTGGGACAGCTTTGAAAATCGGGTGCTTGAGCAATTTTTTCGGCTCATTGGCGAGCCAGCATGGAGATCGCTTCTACTCGTCAGCCACGACGCGGTTGGCCGTGTGTTGCTGGCCTGGGCTATGGGTTCAGATCGTCATATCATGAGTTCTCTGAAGCAGGACTCTGCATGCCTCAATATCATTGACCTCGACGTAGTGGGTACTCAGGTATTGAAGCGACTGGTGCGAGGAATCAACATAACGCCCTACGACCTTTGCAAAGTCGCCGACTCACAGACGGTATTGACGGTTAGCTGACCACACCCGCGTTACTTATTGGCGTCCGGTTCAAACTTGGCCCAAGCACCGTTCTAAGGCAAGTAGCCTGCATCACAGCACAGATAAGCTTTGTCCACCTGCGGCTATGTTGCTCAAAGCCGGATATCCTCTGTTCCTTGGATAAGCGCTTCAATGTGCGTGCCCGTCGCGCGTTCTTCGTTGCTGAACCCGTCATAGTCGGCCAAGTTGGCAAGACGAATACAGGCCATTTGCTCGATTTGCAACACGCTGCGGCGGTAGGTTCTGAGTTGGCCAAACACCGAGTCCAACTGATCGAGGTGACGGCTCTGGTCGATCATATAAGCGCTAGCGGAAGGTTTGCCGTCATCCCCCAAATAGGCCACCACTTTCCAGAATGCTTTGGGGATTTTGACACCACGGTAAACACGGTCATCTTCAGCCAGCACCGGGCTTGTAAACACAGTGGCTCGGGCCTTCCAGCGCCGTGTATTGTCGAGAATGTACTCCTCAAGTTCCAACTAGGTCTTCTGGTTGAACGCGCTCATCTGCGGCGAGCAGTTAGTGAAGTGAAAGGTGTCGAGGTTGGCGATGGTCGCTTCTTCGCCCCTATAGGGTCTTGCCTGCGCACCAAATGGCCACGGTCCAGGCCGTTGCTCGCGTAGAGCTCGTTGCCCACCTGGGCGCTCATAGGCACACGACCATCATAGCATTCAGGCTAGGTCATTGATGGCCTTATCAAATCGCGAGCAGGATCAATATTTGACGACTTGCGCTTCTGCTAAGCTCGTATCCATAACGCTTCAAAGAGATGACTGCATGTCCTTCGTTGACGAGTTCGTTGCTGAGATACTGACCCTTCAGATCGCCCTGTATCACTCCCGTGCACGGTTGGAAGCGAGGACTGACAGCGAGGCTTTGCATGACCTCAGAATATCTGTGAGGCGCATCCGGAGCCTACTCCGACCGATGCGTTCGATTAGCGAAGTCATGGCGCTGAATAATGTTGCGGCGGAAGTCGGAAGGCTAACCACGCCGGCGCGCGATCTTGAGGTGTTGATTGAGGAGCTAGAGGAAAGGGGCTTTCCTGACCTTGCGCAGTTCCGCAAAGCGCACTTGGATTATGACTATTCAAAGATTCTAAAAAGCCCGGCCCTCAAGAATCTGTTCACTCAGTTGGATGAGTGGCCTTCAATCTTTCGCTTGGCTGAGATCAACGGCGGTTTGCAGCACGTCCAGTCTCAAATTGAAAAATCACTGACTAAGCAGATCGACCGATTGCATGCGGCGGTAGATGACGCTGAATCTGATCGGCACGAGTTGAGAATCCTGGTCAAGCGAACTCGCTACCTGACAGAGGCTTTTCCCAAGCTGTCACCGCTTTCGGGTAAGGCGGCAAGCTCTCTCAAGGCCCTTCAATCGGCCCTGGGTGCCTGGCACGACCATTATCAGTGGTGTCAAAAAGCATTGGTCGAATCAGATCTACACCAGCTGGAAGAGGTCTGGCGGCGATGCGCCGCGACGGCGCTCGAGAAAGCTGAGGCTCAGTTAGCTGACCTGGAGAAATTGCTGCCAACGTCCTCAGGCAAAAAAAAGCCGCCTAATGTGGCAGCAGAAAAAACAGCAGGCGTTGAATAGACGCAGTATTACGGCTGGAGGGTTACAAAGCGATGACGTTTTTTGATCTGGCAACGAATTCTCTTCAAGACACTTCAGCCATAGGTCTACTTATGCTGATAGGTAAAGGGTGGGCTGCATTTATGCGACCCTCCAGCCTTTTGACGAAGGCTTCGGCTTCGGCATAACTGTGAAACTTAACGCGCCATGCATTCATCCACACGAGCCAGTCTTCGGGCGTCTCTGTCTCTTCGATTTTGATCAGCATCACGAGAATCCTTTCATGAGGTATCGATTCTCAAGCGATACAGAGAATGAGTAACTAGGTTTCATTTGGCGGTTTCTCTCGGTGGTTCAATGCCCTTTCTGACGGACTCGGCATTCAATTCGAGCGTGGTGATACCACCGAGGGCGGTGCTGGAAACGCCGATGGATCCCCTCTGATCTATCCACATTGCTATCGACTCAATGGCGTCGGCAAGCGCGAGTTCGTTTTCGTGGAGGGTTTCAAGTATGTCCGGTAATTGGGGAGGGGCTGACATGTCGACATTTCCTCGGAGTGAACTGGAAGACTAGCAGCGTCAGGTAGGGTGTGCTGAATCATCAACCTATCCCTTGTAGGTGGTGCAGCCGAGAGTAATCGGCCCAAGACGTGTTGGCCACTTCGGACGTGGTACAGTCACTGGGTCTTGTTAGAAAAACGCCATAAATTTGTAGGTAGTGCCATAAAGCGTACTGCCCTTTGGAGACCGTTGTGACCAAGCTTCGTAATTATGATGGTGCCCCTGGGTGCTCTATAGAGGCCGCACTGCACATCATGGGTGGAAAGTGGAAGGGCGTAATCCTTTATCACCTGCTACTGGATGGCACACACCGTTTCAACCAATTGCAGCGACGTCTCACTGGAGTGCCGCCTAGGTTGCTGATCAAGCAGCTTCGGGATATGGAAGAAGACGGTCTCCTAGTGCGAACTGTCTACCCAGTAGTACCGCCCAAGGTCGAATACGCACTTAGTGATGAGGGCCGAAGCCTTGAGCCTTTTATCCTGGGACTATGTGACTGGGGAGATGCGTGGTTGAAGCGTCGGGGCATGACCACTGCCGCTCAGATGAGGGCGGACGAGCAGCCACCTGGCGGAAAGTCCGACATCGCCCCCATGATTAGCTAGAAGCTTAAGGCCAGTTGCTCGGACTCTTGCAGTACGCTTAAGCGTACTATATGCAAATTTTTGCAGTATTTACGTTTTTATTATCTTCGATAGCCTTGTTCAAAACGCGTAGAGAGCAGAAGCACGTGCCCCGCGCATTCTTGAGCAAACTATTGGAGTATCTGAATTTTGGCCGCAAAACTTTTTGAACCCGTAACCATTGGTGGGTTAACACTTCGCAACCGAATTGCAATGTCTCCAATGTGCATGCACTCGGCAAGCGAAGACGGATGCGTCACTGATTTTCATACCGTGCATTACGGTGCTCGAGCATTGGGCGGCGCAGGGCTCGTTTTTTTGGAAACCACAGCCATCCTTTGCAACGGCGTTATTGGCCCCGGCGATATCGGTATCTGGGACGATGCACAAGTTGGGGGGCTGGCAAGGCTGGTGAAAACCATTCAACGCTTTGACGCCAAGGCAGGCTGTCAGCTGGGCCACGCAGGTCGTCAGTTGGGCGTTCCGGGGCCGTCTATTGCCCCATCGGCTATTCCGTTTACCAAGGATTCGCAAGTACCTCAGGCGCTCGACCTATACGGCATCAAAGGCGTCGTTGAGGCATTCCGCCAAGGCGCACGTCGCGCCCGCGAAGCTGATTTCGATGTTGTAGAAGTACATACCGCACATGGCTACCTCCTGAACGAGTTTCTCTCTCCGCTGGCTAACCATCGCACCGACGAATATGGCGGCAGTCACGAGAATCGTTATCGTATCGTCCGAGAAGTAATTGACGCTGTTCGGTCCGAATGGAAAGGCCCGTTGTTTGTCCGTATTTCTTCGACCGATTACACCGAAGGCGGCAATACTCCTGAAGATTTCCTGATCTACGGCAAGTGGATGAAAGAGCAGGGAGTTGACCTCATCGACTGTTCATCGGGTGGCATTGCAATGGTCAAAGTGAACGCTTTTCCTGCCTACCAGGTTCCTGCGGCTGAATTGCTGCGTCGTGAACTGGGCATCATGACGGGGGCGGTGGGCCTGATCGAAAGTGGTCGTCAGGCGGAAGAGATCGTCCAGAACGGTAGGGCAGACATAGTGCTGGTTGGCCGAGATATGTTGCGAGATCCCTTCTGGGCTCGCACTGCCGCCGATGAGTTGCGCACAGCTATCCCTGTGCCTCCGCAATACACCCGCTACGGTTCGGTGTGGCAGCGCAGTCAGCCGCCGTTGCCAGCAGCTCCTTTGACCGAAAACTGATGCGCCTAAAAACATAAAGGCTTGTTAAATTTACCCCTGATGCGCCACGCAGCGTCAGGGGTTTTACGATCCGTTTCTGCTCAGGCGAGGCGGTCAATCTTAGTCTGTTCAGTTTTACTGGGTATAGCGCCATCTTCGAGATCGGGCTCCAGGGATATTCAGTGTTTGAGGCTGTCAGCAATTACAGGCGTACGGATTTTGACGTGTGGGTAAGAAAGTCCATCACAGCTCTGATAGGAACCGAGCGTTTCAAATCGTGGTGAACCACTAGCCAGACGTTTCTTGAAAAGGGTGCGCCGTCATATTCGATGCGTTTCAGTCCTGGTTGTGCATCGCCGAGAAATCTTGGTGATCCAGCAATCCCAGCTCCAGAGCATGCAACCACCAATTGACTACTAACATCGCTTAGCTCACATCCAATTCGACGCTCGCCAGCAATGTTCAGAAGCCACTGTTGTTGCGGCAGATCCACAAATTGTGCGTCGTAAACGATGAATGCCCACCTGTCTGGACTATCAAAGAATGTTTAGTTGGGACTGGCATGCAAGGCATACGGAATATGGCCAATTTTGCGCACAACATCATTGGGTTCTTCGGGACGGGTCAGGCGTAATGCCACCTAGCTTCGCGTCGGCTCAACGATACCTGTTGAGGCTGTGCAGACATCTAAAGTGTGATTTCTGGATATTTGGCCCGGAATTCAGGCAAGCGATGGGCGAGCAAATGGGCTATCAATATCGTTTCCAGCTCAAATCTTCTGATTGTTTTCGCTGTGTCGTCAGTCTTTCCTCACTTGAGCTGCGTTGTGCCGCAGTTGGTCTAGGTAGTCAGCCCATTGTTGAGCCGCCTCCCGGCGCTGTACCAGCAGTTGCGCGCGCGCATACACAGCTCCCAACGCGCCTGGCATACGGTGGGATAACGACAGTTCGAGCACGATGGGGTCTATACCCAAGTGCTCGTGGGCAATGGTCCGGTAGGTAGCGCGAAAGCCGTGGGCAGTGATGTCGTACTCAGGCCAGATACGCTGGAAGGACTTGAGCATGGAGGTAGGATTAATGGGGCGGCCTGGATAGACCGGCGAGACGAACACCCAGCCTTTGCCGTCTTCATCCACCACGCGGGTTTTATGTAGCTCTCGTAACAGGACCAACGCTTGCTCAGGCAGCGGCACGATGTGTTTGCTCTTGTCCAGGTGCTTGGTCTTGCTCACCACATAACGCCAATCGGCGCCCACCAAGTCGACATCTTCCCAGCGCATCTGCACCAGTTCGCCTGGGCGAACCGGCAACATGACCAGCAGCCGCATTGCTGCGGCTACGCTGCCGTCGTTGCAGTCATCAAGCCGTAGAAGAAACCTGCCTAGGTCGGACGGCCTTTCGATCGCCGGGTTGCTGGTCACGATGTGGCGAATCTTCAACTCCTCAATGTTGCTGAGCGCCACGTTGCGCTCCACCCAGCCGCGACCTTCGGCAAATCCCAGAACGGCACGTATGATGGTGCGCACGCGCCGGGCCATGGCCATGGTCCGCTGGCGGCGCAACTCAGTGATGATCGTAGTGATGTGCTCCAACTTGATCTCGCTGATCGGTTTTTTGCCAATGGCAGGCAAGATGTGGTTGTTCAGCGCTCCGGTAAAGCCCGAGATGGATTTGGTCACCAGTTCGGCAGACTTGAATGCCAACCATTGCTCGGCCACGTAAGCGAAGGTGCGCTCTTCATTGAGCAACTGTGCCTCGATCTTGGCGGTCTTGGCCTTGAGCGGAGCGGTGTGGTTAGCCACGTCGCGGCGTGCGCCGCGGGCAATGTCGCGCGCCTCCTTGAGGCTAATGTCGGGGTAAGCGCCGATGGAGAAGCGGTTTTCCTTCCCATGCAGCCGATACTTCAATCGCCAAACCTTGGAAGGAGATTTGCCGACCTTACTCGACGCCCTCACCTCCAAGTAGAGGCCAGGAACTTCGCCATCGGCGTGTTTGCCAGGTTCGGTCAGTGACCGGATCAAGGCATCGCTGAGTTTTCGTTTGAAAACAACCGCATTATCTGGGGGCATCGGTGGGGGCATCCTTTTTAAGGAACCGAAATTTGCCCCCAATTATGCCCCCATGAGTCGTGGAATCCATTGGATTTAGACAGGCGGCTATGGACTTAAATAACCAATAAATTGTTGTTATTAAAAGGTTTTATGGAATTTAGTGGAATTCCGTTACAGGCTATCGGGGTCCCCGAAAAACATCTGAATCCTCGACCTCAACCACCGCTCCCCCGGATCATTATCCTGCGACCCCCGCCACGCCATATGCAGCTCAAACGAGCGCACCGGCAACGGCGGGTCTTCGGCCCGCAACCCACCCGCCGAGGTCAGCGCTTCCGCCGCATAATCCGGCACCGTGGCCAGAATGTCCGTACCCGCCAGCAAGGTACCCAGGCCGTTGAACTGCGGCACCGCGAGTACAACGTGACGCTTGCGGCCGAGTTTTTCCAGCTCTTCATCGATAAACCCGCTCAAGTCGCCGGCAAAGGAGACAAGGGCGTGGGGCCGTGAGCAGAAGTCATCCAGGCTCAGCGAGCCCGGCACGCTGTCGGCGCGCAGCAGTTTGGGCAGGCTGCGCCGCAACACTTTGCGCTTGGCGTTGGCGGGCAGGTCGGCGGTGTAGCTGACGCCGATGGAGATTTCGCCGGAGGCGAGCAGGCTGGGCATCAGGATGTAGTTGACGCGGCGTACCACCAGCACGATGCCGGGGGCTTCGGAGCGCAGGCGTTTGAGCAGTTGCGGGAGCAGGGCGAATTCCACGTCGTCGGACAGGCCAATGCGAAACACGGCGGTGCTGGTGGCCGGGTCGAATTCGGCGGCGCGGCTGACGGCGGTGGAGATCGAGTCCAGGGCCGGGGAGAGCAGGGCGAAGATTTCCACGGCGCGGGCCGAGGGTTCCATGCTGCGCCCGGTGCGCACGAACAGAGGGTCATCGAACAGCCCGCGCAGGCGTGACAGTGCCGCACTGATGGCCGGCTGGCCGAGGAACAATTTCTCGGCGGCGCGGGTCACACTGCGCTCATGCATCAAGGTTTCGAATACGATCAAGAGGTTAAGGTCGACACGACGCAGGTCGTTACGGTTCATCTTGTGTCCTGGAAGAGTCAGCAAACTTGATGTGAGCGGTCATGTAGCCCCCCCTGAGGTTCGATTCAGAAGGATGACCGGCATGAATCTTACGGGGAAAGGCTGGTACTCTGCACCGGCTAATTGATTTTTCCTACGATAGTTGAGGGGTGTTCCTCCTTCGCGGAATCAATGACAGGCATGTCGACTATTAATGGTGACCGGTGGTCTTACCCCCAAAGCCCAGATAAAGTTCATGGCATTAGAGGTTACTTTGACGAGGTTTGCGATGTCCCGCACGATTCGTTTTCACAAGTTTGGTCCGGCTGAGGTGCTCAAATGCGAGGAGCATCCAGCCGCGCAGCCCGCACCGGGCGAAGTGCAGGTGCGTGTCGATGCGATCGGTATCAGTTGGTATGACATTCTGTGGCGCCAGAACCTGGCGTCTTCCCACGCACGTCTGCCTTCTGGCCTGGGCCATGAAATGGCCGGTGTCGTAGTCGCCCTCGGCGACGGCGTGGATGACTTGGCAGTAGGCGATAAGGTGGCCAGTTTTCCGGCCGAGAGCCCCAATGATTACCCGGTGTATGGCGAGCAGATCGTCTTGCCCCGTTCGGCCCTGACCCGCTACCCGGATGTCTTGAGCCCGATTGAAGCCAGCGTGCATTACACGCCGCTGCTGATTGCGTACTTTGCCTACATGGACCTGGCGCGGGTCAAACCCGGCCAGTTTGCCCTGGTGACCGACGCCAGCCACTGTGCCGGCCCTTCGTTTGTGCAGCTGGGCAAGGCCCTGGGTGTGCGGGTGATTGCCGCCACCAAAGACAGTGCTGAGCGCGAATACCTGCTGTCCCTCGGGGCGGAAAAGGTCATCGTGACTGAAGAACAAGACCTGCTGATGCAGATCAACAAGTTCACCGACAACCGTGGCGTCGACGTGGTGTTCGATGGCCTGGGTGGCCCGCAGATGTCGCTGCTCGGTGACGTCCTGGCGCCGCGTGGCAGCCTGGTGCTGTATGGCCTGCAAGGTGGCAATCAGACGCCATTCCCGGCCTGTGCGGCGTTCCAGAAGAACATTCAGTTCTTTGTGCACTGTATCGGCAACTTCACCGGCAAGCCGGAGCTGGGCATTATCCAGGACCAAGTGGCGTTGCAGCGTGCGTTGCGCGATATCAACCAGCTGACGGCCGACCGTGTGCTTGTCCCACTGAAAACCACGGTATTTCCGTTCAGTCAGTTCGTCGAAGCGCACCGATACATGGATGAATGCCCGTGTCGCGAACGGGTGGCGTTGCAGGTTGAAGCTGTTTGAGCTGTAGGAGTATTCGCAAATGAATACTCCGGCGCCTGAGCTGATGAGGCAAATGCGCCATTTGACAGGGCTTAACCCGCACCGGGGTTGAGCCGCCGCAGGGGCGCTGCGCCCCGCAAACAATACCGTTATTGCCGTGCGCCGCCCTGAAATCCAGTGCGGCGCTCTTGTGTGGGCGTCATTTAAGTTGGGCTGGCAGGTCATCTGAGCTGCTTTTTGACGCTGTTCTGTATCTGTTAATCATTATTTGAGTGCCGATAATTGAGTCTTCATTGTCATCTCAAGGATTGAGCCATGATTGATTACACGGCAGTTGCGTCACGCACCTTCAGCACTAACGAGGCTCGGATTGTTTCTCCCGCAAAGTGCAAAACGAATACCCTGTTGCCTTGCGCGCAGCGAAGGTGCGCAGGTGATTAATATTCGTCGGACGCTTCTCTAATTTCTTAGTTAAAACAGTGTAGGACGTTGTCGGAATATTCCTAAGGCTAACAGCTATTTCGCTGGAGCCCGCGCAGGCGCTGGATTCTCCGGCGGGGCGGCCATGGGCGCCCTCAATGCTCTCACCTGCGCTTTTGTTGCAAGGTGCTAATGTTGACTCAAACTTGTGCTGCGCAATGGAAGACAAGCCTACAGATGTAATAGGTCGAGCAACGCTGTTTGGTAGTTGCTTGAAACTGATATTTCAACTCAGGTAGTAGAACGATGAGCACTATTCATGAACAAGCCATGAGCTATGTTTACCAGCAAGTTCTGCAACGTTTAATCGGGCACTTTACGCGCGCCGAACGAACGTCACTTCAATTGCTCGTTCAGCGAATCGTGGTGGCCGCAGGCGGCATGGAACAAGTGGGCAATTACAAAGTACTGATCGCCCATGGTGGCGGCGAAGTGAGCAGCTACACCCTCGCGTTGCTGCGTGCGGCGCAACTGACCATTGCTGGCCGCTCGCCCAAGACGTTTCAGATACGGGTGGCAACATTGCGGCATGCCGGTATGACTCAGGCAACGCTCGACTCCTTGAATCAAGGCTACGCAGCGCTGTTCTTCCATGACGACCCACGGGTAGAGCTGTTGATGGTGGAAAACCATGAGGTGCTGCCGTTCAACCATCAGCGCCCGGCGTCCAGTGCCGCTCGGGAAATCAGCCAGCGTAACAAGCTGATGATCGGGCACCTGACGTCCGGCGATATCCGTGCCGCCCTGTGCGACGACACGCTCCTGGCCTTGGGCGATTTCTATCAGCGGGTCGCTACCTGGAACGGCGGCGTGCATGCCCTGGTCAGCGGTGATTCAGCACGCAAGCAAAGCCAATACATCGCGTGGCTGAAAAAAAGCGCGCTGGCGACCGGCCTTACCTTTGCGCCCGCCAAGCCATCGTCGCTCAATGCATGGTTTGCACGCATGGAGGAGTGGAGTGTGGGTTGCTATCGCGACCTCTATGGCGAGCACTATGCGGGCAACGAAAGTCCGGGCCGGGGCGGGCATCGTCATTTGGCCTATATCGGCATCGCCGACTTGCTCAAAGACGCCGACGTCGGCCATGCGCCACTGCTCACCGGGTTTCTCGTCCACAAGCGGGACCCGTTCGAGTTCCATTTCAGCCATCCTGCCTATCCCAACCCATTGCTCATGGCGCATTTGCACGGCGTGCAGGCCCAGTGCCTGCGTGAGCTTTCCTACGAACATGGCGTCGCGGGGTTTGTTCGTCGTGCGGCAGACTTCCTGCATCGCCGGCACGTGCCGGTCGCGCTGATCAAAGAAGCGGCCGGGCGGGAAGGGCAGTTGCTGTCCTCCGCCTACATCCAGGAGTTCTCGGGTCTGGACGACAGCCAATTGACCTGCCTGTTATTTGCACCTTTTGTTCAGCATGGCGAGCGGTTGGAGAGTTTCTTGCGTCAATGCCATCCCGGCATGCTGGTGGCGCTCCCCGAACTCCACAAGGCACTACAGGGCAAGCCCGCAGCGGACATCCTGCACCAGTGGCTGGTGGATACCAGTGGGTTGCCGCTGCCGCTGTTGCAGCACCTGTACCGTAAGCGCCCGCTGTTGGAAGGACGCGGCACGCGGGCGCGCAAACGAGCTTTCGCGCGGCCCGAGGCGCGCGTCGCCCAAGTGTCGGGGCGTTAGCAACGTGTGTCCGCCAATCAACGCCGGTGAGCAACGATGAACCTTCGCGGGGAGCGGCAAGTAGACTTTGCCTATCAGGCGGTGTACCGCTACATGATCAACCTGATCAACGAAGTCAGCCGGGAAACGCCGGTGAAACTGCCGTCCCTGCGGCAGTTATCGACGCGCATGAATGTGTCGATCTCGACGATTCAGTACGCCTATTCGTTGCTGGAAAAGGAAGGCCGAGTGTACTCGGTGGCCAAATCCGGCTACTTCGCCTGGCCCGTGGCTGCAAACGCGCCCCTTATGGCCGGTACTGATCTGCTCGAGCGTTTGTACACGGCTGCACGGCGCCCGGCGATGGTGGTACTCAGTGGTGATGAACCGGCGCTGTTGGGGTCGCTCGATGGCGCACTGCTGGCGCTGGAGCGCCAACTGGTACGCCGGTATCCCCATCACCTGCAACCCTCGCAACCCTGCGGTGTGTGGGAGTTGCGCGCCGCCTTGGCCGCCCGTTATACCTCGTCGCCCACCCGTTGCTGGCAAGCGGATGAGGTGTATGTGGGGGCCGACCTTCAAGGCGTACTGGACATCCTCATTGATGCACTGGGCCTCAAAGGCACCGTGGTGGTGGTTGAATCGCCCTGCGATTACCTGGTGTTGCGCCTGCTACAGGCCGCTGGCGTGCGGGTTATTGAATGGCCCTGGCGTGCCGACGGCCGACCGGACCTGGCCGCATTGGAGCACTTGCTGCGCCATGAGCCGGTGCACCTTGTGCTGCTCTCATCCGTGGTCAGCATGCCCTCGGGTAACACCATGACCGAACCCGAGCGGCTGCACGTAGCGCGACTGCTCGACCAGCACGGCTGCTGGTTACTGGAGAACGATACCTTCGGTGACCTGAGCTTTGCGCCGCCCGGGCCGGCCTTGCGCAGCCTGGTCAACCCAGAGCGGCTGATCGTGTTTTCTTCGTTCGAAAAGGTGTTGGGCCCGGAAGCCCCCTTTGGTTACCTGTTGGCGCGGCAGATGAGCAGTGAATTGCAGCGCCAATTCTTGCTGCGTTCATTTCGACTGTCCGCTATCCGACAACGCGCCATTGCCCGGCTTTATGAGAGTGGGCGGTTTGACCAGCACCTGCAGACGCTGCGTCAGCGCCTTCACGAGCAGGCCCATGCCATGAGTCACCGCTTGGATGTGCGTCTGCAAGGGCGTGTGCATTACCGCATGCCCGTGGCCGGGGCGAGTTTCTGGTTGCAGTCGACGGCCCCGGTGGACATGCGCCTGGTGTTTCAACGCATGCTTGCCCAACAGGTGGTGATTGCCCCGGGCGAGCTGTTCAGCCTCAGTGGTTTGCATCACCAACATATGCGCTTGAGCCATACCTTTAGTGGCCATCCCAACCTCGACATCGCCCTGGATACGCTGGCGCAGTCACTACGGCAGGCGCAGACTGAGTAGGAGCGAGCTTGCTCGCGAAAAACGTCAACGATAATGCGCGCTGCCTGAATAAACGCGGCGCCGGTGAGTTTTTCGCGAGCAAGCTCGCTCCTACAACTATCCAATGTAGGAGCTGGCCTGCGATAGGCATAGGTATCTACACAACTTTGTGGGCTGTAGCAGCAAACCGTAACCACGATGCGAAGCGAGCCGCTCTTGATCTTGATCTGCTTTTGATCTTAGGCGCCCCGTTAAACCACGCTGGCCGGAATTCGACAGGGATTTGGGGGGTAAACCGGCAGGGATGCCGGTTTAGCCGCCCCGCGCCATGGATGGCGCGTGGCGGCGGCCCCCCAAATC
>NZ_MVOJ01000042.1:0-49912 GCF_002018845.1 Pseudomonas sp. MF6394 | reverse complement strand
CCACTCAAGCGTTGGTAATATTGGCTCGCAAGCTTGCTCGAGTGGTGTTCGCTCTACTGAAAGGGCAAAGCGAATATCAGCCAAAGGTTGGTTGAGGGTTGCCCCTCAACCATAGAATCTCCCACAGTTGGGTCGTGGGGCGTCAAGTAAATAGGCGTCGGCTGTCAGGCCGTCTTCGCAGGCAAGCCAGCTCCCACAATTAGATCGCGGTGCGTCAGTTAGAGCCGCGTCGGCTATCCGGCCGTCACGGGAGCAAGCTCCCTCGCCACAGGGTCAGCGTCGCACCAACGTTGTGTAGATAACTATGCCGCGATGAGGCCCGCACGCTACATCCCATGCGCCTTCATCAACCGCGCATAACTGCCATCAGCCTTCATCCTGGCAATCTCCCGATCAAAACCCGCGACAATCTGCGCATGCTCGGGGTTCTTCAAACTGACCAGAATATGCAGGCTGTTCTCGCTCAAAGGCTTGCCCACAAACGCCACGGTATTGCGCACCCGCGGCGACTCCCGAGCCAGGTAATAACGCGCCACGTATTCATCTTCCAGCGTCAACCGCACCCGCCGCGCCGCGAGCATGCGCACCGCCATGGCAAAGTTGTGCACGGGTACTTTCTGTAGCTGGGTGTCTTGATCGAACGGTGCCGAGTAAGCGTAACCGCGCACCACGGCGATGGTCTCGTCGCGCAGTTCGGCCAGGCTCTGATAACCAATGTCATCGTCGCTGCGCTTGAGAAAGCGCACACGGTTAAGCAGGTACTCAGCAGAAAACTGGCCAAACTGCGTGCGGGCCTCGTCGTACCAGGCGTTGATCAGCACATCGTAGCGCCCATCCCCCACGCCCTTGAGCGCACGGGCCCAAGGCACCTGTTCAAAATCACTGGCGTACCCCGCACGGGCCAGGGCCGTGCTGACGATATCGGTGGCCAGGCCGCCATTGATCAAGGTGGCATCGGTGAACGGCGGCCAGCCATCCGCCACCAGACGCAGACGCTGGGCCAGCACCGGCTGGGCCAGCAACAGCACTGCGATCAAAGCAACGGCACGAGTCAATCGCGGCATGCTCAAAGTCCTTGGCGGGCAGGCGGTGGCCTGATAACAGTAGCTCATCAATAAGCTTGCATTGCAGATTACACAAAGCAGCCAGCGGCGCACGCACTGAATGATGGCAAATTGACGCCATTCACACATTTGCCAATTTTAGACAGCGGCGCCCGTCACGCTTACTATCCAGGCACGTCTTTATAAGAGCACACATCATGACGGTTGATTGGGTTTGCAAACATCACGACGACCTGGGCAAGGACCAGCTATATGCCGTCCTGCGTTTGCGCAGCGAGGTATTCGTCGTCGAGCAGAAATGCGCGTATCAGGACATCGATGGGCAGGACCTGGCGGGGGACACCCATCACCTGATGGCCTGGAACGACAATGAACTGGTGGCTTACCTACGCCTGCTGGACCCGGAGTCCCAGGGCGGCGATGTGGTGATTGGCCGGGTGATCGTTGCGCCATCGGCACGCGGCACCGGGTTGGGGCACACGATGATGGAAGAGGCCCTCAAGCAGATTGAAGAAATCTGGCCCGAGACACCGATCTTTCTCTCAGCTCAGGCGCATTTGCAGGAGTACTACGGGCGGTATGGGTTTGTAGTGGCGGGTGAGGAATACCTGGAGGACGATATTCCCCATATCGGCATGCGGCGCATCTGAGGGCGCCATCGCAGGCAAGCCAGCTCCCACATTGGAACGCATTCAACTGTGGGAGCCGGGCTTGCCCGCGATAGCGTCAGCCCTGCCACCGCTGAACTCAGGGGTAGCCCAACACCTGCTTGATCGACGCCAGATTAGCCTCGATCCACCTGCGGTCAATCGCCCCCCAATTCCGAATCCGATAGTGCCCGGCATGGTTACGCGCACCATCCTCCTGCTCGAACTCACACACAATATCCAGGTCGGCCAACGCCGCAATCGTATCCTGGGCGGTACGCCTAGGCATGCCGGTGGCCTCGGTCAGCGCCGGGACGCTGCTGGCCAGCTGGCTGTCGATCAAGTACGCCACGTACAGGCGGCGGTAGAAGCTGCTTTTGGTCTTGCTCACATCCATGGTCAGTCGCCTTGGGGTTAGGGCTTGCCCTGCAAATCGCGCCAGGTGAGGTACACGCGCAGGTCGAATTCCACCTGATGGTAGCCCGGCATCATGTATTGGCAGAGTTTATAGAACGCCTTGTTGTGGTCCGACTCCTTGAAGTGAGCCAGTTCATGTACCACGATCATGCGCAGAAACTCCGGGGCCGCCTCCTTGAACAGCGAAGCGATGCGGATCTCTTTCTTGGACTTGAGATTACCGCCCTGCACTCGGGAAATCGTGGTGTGCAAACCCAAGGCACGATGGGTCAGGTCCAGCCGGTTGTCGAACAGCACTTTGTCGATAGACGGCGCGTTACGCAGGTGCTCCTGCTTCAAGGCCAGGGCGTACGCATACAGGGCCTTGTCGCTCTGCACCGCATGGCGCTCGGGGTAACGCTGTTCCAGATAGGCACCCAACTGGTCCTTGGCGATCAGTTGGCGCACTTGCTCCTGGAGCGCGGCGGGGTAGGCCTGGAGGTATTTCAACGCGGTCATGGGCTCGGCAACGCAATTGGGACGGGCGCCAGTGTAGCGAATTCAAAGCGCGCGAGGGTACGACCAGCCGGCAACGTCTTCGGCCATCAACGGCAGCGCCGCCCACGGCCCCTGGATATACGCGCAGCCATTGGCCTTTAGCCATTGTGTTTGCTCAAGGGTCTCCACGCCTTCGGCGATCACCAGCACACCAAAATGCTCACACAGTTGGATGATGCTGCGCGCCATCGCCGCATCCCGCGCCGAGCCAGGCAGGCGCGCCACCAATTGAGGGTCAAGCTTGAGGGTATCGAACTTGAGGTCGCGCAAATGGGCCAGGGAGCACTGGCCGCAGCCAAAGTCGTCCAGGGCAATCCGCACCCCGATCCGGCGCAGTAACTGGAGTTGCTTGGTAGACTCGGCAAGATTACTCATCAAGCAGTCCTCGCCGATTTCCACCTCCAGTTGCCGCCCCTCTAACCCATGCCGCTCCAGCATCTGCTGCAGTTGGTTGGCGAGGTTGGGCATGTTGAACTGGCTGCTGCTCAGGCTCACGCTCAACACCAGGTCGGGGTCGAAGGTGGCTTGCCAGGCCTGGCGCTGGGCGGCGACCTGCTGGTAGATCCAGGCACTCAACTGGTTGATCAACCGCGCCTCTTCCAGCAGCGGCAAGAACAGGCCCGGCGGCACATCACCGACGCTGGGATGCTGCCAGCGCAACAGCGCCTCGACGCCGCGCAAACGCCCGTCTTCCAGGGAGACTTGGGGCTGGTACACCAAGGTGAAATCCTTGTTGGCAATGGCGGTACGCACACTGTCTTCCAGCATCAGCCGCGAGCGGGCGCGGCCGTTCATTTCCTGGTCGTAGTACCGATACTGCTGACGGCCGGCGCGCTTGGCTTCGTACATGGCAATATCCGCGGCCCGCAGCAGGCCGCCCAAGTCCGAGCCGCAATCCGGGAAGGTCGCGATGCCGATACTGACCCCCAGCATCACCTCCAACCCATCGACCTGCTGGCACACAGACACCCGTTCGATGAGCTTTTCCGCGATCTTCGCGGCCTGCTCGGGAAACTCCAGCTCCAGCAACGCGGTGAATTCATCCCCGCCCATGCGCCCCAGAATGTCGTAGGAACGCAGGCACGCCTGCATTTGCTCCGAGACCCAACGCAACACGCGATCCCCGGCGTCATGGCCCAGCGTATCGTTGACCCGCTTGAAGCCATCCAGGTCCAGGTACAGCAATACCAGCGCCTGCTCGCTACGTTCGCTGCGCAGCAAGGTGTTCTCCATCGCCTGATGGAAACCGCGCCGGTTCAACAGTCCGGTCAGCGGGTCGGTCACGGCCTGAAATTCCAGTTGCTGGTGCAGGTGACGCACCTCAGACATGTCCAGCACCGTCACCACCATCGCCTTCTGCTCGGCAGGCAAGGGCGCACAGGACAACGCCACCGGCACCTGCTGACCCCGACCGGTGCGCAAAATGGCATCGTGCTGGCGCCACGTCTCGCCCCGGCGATACGCCTCGTACATGGGGAAACCCAACCAGGCTGGCACATGGGGCTTTTGCAGGAAACTGAGGAAACTCTCGCCCTGCAACTCAGCCATCGTCGCATTCAACAGCCGCGAAATGGCCGGGTTGGCGTACTCGATCACGCTGGTTTCGCTCACCACCAAAATACCCTCGGCGGCGTTATCCAGCACCGAGGCATTAAAGGCGCGGGCCAACTCCAGGTCATGGCTCAGGCGCTGCAAGGCACGGCGATTGCGCTGGTGCTCCAGCAACGCCTGCACCTTGGGCTTGAGGATATGCGGGTCGAAGGGCTTGAACAGGTAGTCGATCGCCCCGCTGGCATAGCCTTCAAGCACCGCATCGGGCGAATGGGCGGTGGCGGTCAGAAAGATAATCGGCGTCATACGCGTGCGCTGGCTGCCCCGCATCAGGCGTGCCACCTCGAAGCCGTCCATGCCCGGCATGCGCACGTCCAGCAACACCAGGTCGACGTCGTGGGCCAGCAGTAACTCCAGGGCCTCCAGGCCAGACGCGGCGGTGATCACACGCCAATCGTCACGCTGCAACAGCGCACGCATGCTGACGAGGTTTTCCGGGTAGTCATCGACCACCAACAGAACCGAAATTGCATCGTCGTGTTGTGGAGCGCCATCCATGCTACGTCTCTTCCTTAGGGAGCTACACCGGTCACTTTTGTTACAAAGGCCGGATAAACACTGAGGGCTCACTCTAGCCGTGGTTCTAAAAAAGCAGAAGTGACGTAGGGGCCATCATTGTGCCAAAGGCCAGGAAGCCGACTAACGGTAAGGCCCTGTAGCCCGCGGTTCACGGGCAACATGGCTTTTTGGCATTCCTCTGACGCCAATAAATTGCCAGCAATTGTTTAACAATCTCACCAGCACCGCCTATAAAGAACCTGGAAGGCCCTTTGGGCCAATGCCTACACCCTCTGTAAAAAGGCCAACACCATGATCGACCTTTCCACCTGGAACCTGAGCATTCCGGTCGGCTCCCCACCCACAACCATTGAAACGCCAAGGCTGCTGAGCGGCTTCAACGATCAATACTTCCAGGCCGAAGGCAGCGACGTGCAGTTCTGGACACCCGTGACGGGCTCGCGCACCGAAAACGCCATCTACCCACGCAGCGAACTGCGCGAAACCTACGCCGACGGCCGCCTGCGCAATTGGACCTACCCCGAGGCCGACAACTTCCTGCGCGCCACCCTCACGGTCAACCAGGTGCCCTCCTCCGGCAAAATTGTGATCGGCCAGATCCACGCCTACGACAGCCAGAAGCCGCTGATCAAGCTGGAGTACCAGTTCAAGGAAAAAACCCAGACCGGCAACATCGTCGCCAAAGTGCGCATGCGCCCGGACGAGGCCGAAAGCCGGGTGATCATCGTCGCCTCCAACGTGCCGCTGGAGAAGAGCTTCACCTATGTGATCAACCTCAACAAAGCCGGGTTGCTCAGCGTGTATGCCGCCGACAGCGAGTGGAATGAACGGATCGGCGCGGCCTGGGGCGACAAGCCGTTGTACTTCAAGGCGGGGGTGTACGTGCAGGACAATTCGGGCGACACCAATGAGGGTGCGCGGGTGACGTTTGCGAAGTTGGATATTGATCATGAGTGAATCGTCCCGTGAGACACAGGATTTTTCCCAGATAAATCCAAAGCCTTAAACACACCGCAGCCCCCTGTGGGAGCCGGGCTTGCCCGCGATGACGGCGCATCAGCCACTCTCCTCGGCGCCTGACACACCGCCATCGCGGGCAAGCCCGGCTCCCACATTGATTGTGCGTCAGCTCAAGGTGCGGTGTGGGTCCTACAGCACCGTTGCGACAAGCCACATCGCCGCTTATAGTTCGCCCCGTCGCCGGCATTGATCGGCGATAGGGTTTCGCAGCCCTACAGAGTTAAAACCGCACCCGTCAAAAACAACCCCGGTACTCTTGCCGAAGGTCGTCTTTGTTATGGCGGCTGTGCGTGGGAGACCTTCGGGTCTGCCGGGTCTTAACTCCTCGGTCTGCGAACCCGCGTACAGCTGCCACCCAATTTGTTTCGCAGCAAACGGTGGTCATTCTTCTCTCGAGTTAAGGATTCACCATGACCCAACAGCTACCACCCCGTCGCTTCACTCCTTGCACCGAAACCGCCACCGACTACCCCGTGCTGTTGATCGACAGCGAAGCCCCACTGCTCGACCTCCACGCCTGCCTGCGCGAACGTCTCAACGCGGCTCTGGAACACCTGAACCTGATGGCCTGCTCCAGCCTGCCGGACTTCGCCGAGCGCGACCTGAACAACGTAGCTAATACCGCACGCATCCTCGTGCAGGATGTGAGTGATGTGTTTCGAGTCATTGAACACCGTGGTTTCGGCGCTTCATCTGCAAGTTGATTAAATGGTGTCCATAAAAAAGCCCGCATCGCTGCGGGCTTTTTATTAACACTTGAGGCTCAGCTCACCTTAGCGTTCAACTCACCTTTCAAATACCGCTGATACATCGCTTCCAACGAGATCGGCTTGATCTACAAAGAATTGCCCCCCGTACCGAACGCTCCATAACCCGTGATAGAGCAATCACGCATGGAGCTCTCGGTTGCAAGGGAAAATCACAGATGCGGGTCAGTATCAACGTAAGCACTCTATACGCCGCGCCTAGCGTCCTCGACTAAACGCTTATAGCGCTGAGCACCCGCGAAGAAAAACATGTGCCCACAACGGCTACGAAACCTTCGGCTTTTATGCAACAGGATATTACGGCCTCGTATACAAATTAGTGCTTTTAGAAATCAACGGGGAAGCGAAATGTAGGAAATACCAATCAGAACGATCCGATAACCTCATGGACAAATACACAAAAATTCGACTGAGAACAATACCGCTCAAGAAAACAAAATTGACAATCTCAATAGGCGCTCATACGGTTTAATTGCATCGCACATCTGCGAAGGCAACAACCCTGAGGAACTATATTATGAAACGAGTAACTATAGAACCGACGCTCAACAATCAATCAAACGACGCGTACCAGACCCCTCACTTCTCAATTAAAACGGTGACTGTACCCCACTACGCATTCGTTCCAAACTGTAAGGATCGAATTATTGAAGCTTCTGCTGACAGTAGAAAACTAGAAATTAAATAATCATTTACCGCCTGGGCTTCGGCCCAGGCAGTTCATAAAAATGAATCTCGCTAAATGAATTTCACCAAACCTAATAGGTGCTTAGGCGGCTATGTGTACTGCGAAGAAAAAATGGCTCTCAAACGACATATTTCTTGTACTTAAAGATGGTGAGGCTTACTTGTGGGACTATAGAAACCACGCTCAATACCAGATAAGTGCTGGGGAGTTTGAGCGGTTAGTGAGTTTTTCTGCAGGCGATTTCGTATCAGACACAGACGATGACATATCCATAGACACATCCGGGGTCCTTCATGACGTGAAACCAACCGATGAATGGGGTTGGGACGTGTTATCAAAAATATTCCACATTGGGACATCTCATCCGAATTCGCCAGCCCCTGACAAGCCTGAAATGTACATTGAATACGCTAAAAGCTACTTGAATTTCTGCAAGTCAATCCATAAGAATGAACCAGATATTTCTTTAATAAAAGGAGGCGAAAAAACACTACTGCCACCTCCAAACATTTCAGTCATTAAAGAAGCGAGTCTATGGGAAACCCTTTTGGCGCGTCATACTTGTCGAGATTTTTTTGACACTTCAGTACCAGTATTGTCACTAGCAACCATACTTTATGGAACTTTAGCAGATAAAAAAGAGGTCGATTACGACGCTCCGACTGGCGCTCAAAAGTTCGGATTCAGAAGGACGTCACCTTCGGCGGGAGGCTTACAGGCGACGGAGGGCTATGTATGGGTACGGAATGTCGAGGATCTTGCACCCGGCATTTATCATTATATAAGTGAACAGCACACGCTGGAGAAAGTACGCGACCTTCCGCCTGAAGTAATATCTACTTATTTATGCGGCCAGCACTGGGCAAACAACTTGGCATTCGCAATTTTTTTCACCTCTCGTTTTGACAAGCTTTGGTGGAAATACCCTCACTCTCGTGCCTATCGTCCAATGCTGCTGGACGTCGGACATCTATCACAAACTGCAAATTTATTAATCACCGCGCTTGGCTTACATCCTTGGTTGACCGGTTACTTTCATGACAAAGAGATAAATGAACTCTTAAAGGTAAACCTTCCCTCGGAGCAAGTCATCTTTTTGGTGGGTGCAGGGCATGGCACGGGTAGTTCGTACACCACCGAAGTTAGGAAACTACTAGACGGAGTCTGATGAGGTGCTGACTATGGTCAATTTTGAAAATGATGACAGTGTAATCCTTGGCCTTAAAGATGGACATGACGGAGCGGTAGCTCTAATTATCGGTAACCACTTGGAGTTTTCTGTAGAAGCAGAAAAGGATAACGGTCTTCGCTTTTCAAGCGTGACACCTGACGTACTTTTGAAAATTTTTCACATGTTCAACAAACCCGTGGACATAGTAGCTCAGAGTGGTTGGAGTAGAGGACAGAGTTCAGAAAGTGACACCATTGGTGCAGGTTATTCTGGATTAACGCAGATTCTTAACCAAAAACGATCAATATTTGGTCGCGACGTTACTTATTTCTCATCCTCCCATGAACGCTCACATCTTTTATGCGGATATGGGCTTTCGCCGTTCCCACAAGGACAACCTTGCTACGCATTACTTTGGGAGGGTTATTTTGGCGCATTCTATCGAATCGATGAAAACGTAAATATTTCTAAATTAGGTAGTGCACTTGAAAACCCTGGGGACAGATTTGCTTTTCTATACGCGCTCGCAGATCCCACTTTTAATCTTGGGGCGGGGCAAATTCGTTTAAGTGATGCCGGAAAACTCATGGCGCTCGCCGCTTATGGCGAAAACGGTGAGATCGATGAGGACGCCAGACACATAATAGCGACGCTACTCGACGAGAACACGAATTTTAGAAAGCTTCACAAGCGCCAATTTCGTAAAAGCAAATATTACAATATTGGAATTGAAAACCCTCGACTCGCATCGCTTGCACACCAATTTTCAAACGCAATTTTCAATCTGTTTCGCGACTTTGTTCAGCCGCTAGTTTTTGATGACGCACCTTTATTAATTGTGGGTGGCTGTGGATTAAATTGTGACTGGAATACCAAATGGAAAGAGACACAACTATTCCCTGATGTATTTATTCCTCCGTGCACAAACGACAGTGGATCTGCAATTGGAACCGCGATTGATGCATTATTGCACACCAAAGGACTTGCCAAGATAACTTGGTCGCCCTATGCAGGTGAGCCATCACAGATTGACACAGATAATACAGGCACCTTCATTAGTGAACCCTATGATATACGGCGTGTTGCACAATTGCTTCATGACGGTTCCATATTAGGTTGGGTGCAGGGTAGATATGAAATGGGGCCTAGAGCCCTAGGGAATCGCTCAATATTGGCGGCGCCCTACCCTAGAGAAAATCTCATTAGATTGAATAAAATCAAGCAGCGCGAAGGGTTTCGACCTATTGCGCCGATATGTTTAGAAGAATGTATGGGTGAATACTTCCACCCGTCTACTCCCTCCCCCTTCATGCTAGAGTTTCGTAAAGTAATTTCATCTAAAATTCCGGCGGTCACGCACGTTGATAACTCAGCGCGTCCTCAATCAGTCAATAAATCGCAAAATCCTCGTATGTATCAATTACTGAGTGCCTATCGTGACATTTCAGGAGTCGGTGTACTTTGTAACACTTCCCTGAATTTTAACGGTCGCGGTTTTATTAATAGGTTGAGCGACCTTTGTCGATTTGCCAGCGAACATCAACTCGACGGCTTCGTATTTGAAGACAAATTTTTTCTCAATTCAGATCGGCATGATGAAAACGTCTAGCAAGCTTATTTATGTGCAAGCGCTATCCAGCCTCTCATTATGGCTTGATATTTTTTTGATCTTCACGGTTCCCGTTTATATATGGCATGCCTCTCCTTCATCGATAGCATTCTTGGCTTTTTGTCTGGGTGCACCAATGTTGTTTCTTGGCCCTATCATTGGAACACTGATAGATCGACATGACGTCAGGAAAACACTATTATTAGGTGCCTTGCTGCGCACACTATCTACTGTAGCGCTAGCAGTGTCTCCAGACCTTCAGAGTTTTTTGTTTTTCGTTTTATTCAAAGGCGTATCAAACTTATTCTACTTTCCTTCGATGACCATCGCGGTTCGAAAACTGATACTTGCCGAAGAGCGTAAATCTTTTTTCAGTCACGTCAGTGTATTTGATCAATCTTCAAAAATTCTCGCCCCATTACTTGCAGGTGCGTTAGCGGTAGTATTGCCACCCAAGGATTTATTCTTTTTATCTGCTGCCGCCGTTTTATTAACCATTCCATTCCTAAAGTCTATTTGCCGGGCATTCCGAACGCAAATGAATGACTCCTCTACGAAAATCCTTCCACTCTATCGTGACATAACTAGAGGGTTTTCTATATTCAATGCCCTGCCCTTTCAACTCCGCATAGGCTTTTTGTACTCCCTACTGACATCGCTTGCGTTAGGAATTTACGACCCACATTTGGCGTCCTTTCTAGCCTACGAAGCTTTACCTCCAGTCAGTTTTTCAGTGATCGTTTCCGCGACAGCCGCAGGCGCGATATGTGCCGCTCTGCTGATGAAGTTAAAGCTGAGCAATATCGATGAGATTCTACTTCGATCACATGCATTAGTTATTTTCTCTACAGCATTAATCCTGACGGCAATTTTAGTATTTTTTCAAGTACCTGGAAGAGCCTATCTCTATCCGCTGGTTTGGTTTGTGAATGGTTTCAGCTATGAGCTTTTAATCATTTCCTCAAACATAATCCTTCAACAGTTATGCCCTCCTGACAATATTGGAAGAGTGTCCATGTCTTTCAGAAGCGTCCAAATGCTCTGTATTATAATTGGGCCTTCATTAGGGACAATATTAATAATCGCGGCAGGTCGCTCAGCACCTTTCGTTGCGGCCGCATGCATGGCTTTTTTAACTGCATCAGTGTCAATTGCGGTCTATTTATATCTGTACAAAAAACAAGCACGCACACCTGTCAGTTAGTGCAGCATCGAACGATGGCCCGGTGACTCTCCTAACACTTAAAGTTGCCAATTCAAGTCCACAAAAAAGCCCGCATCACTGCGGGCTTCTTTAGTTAAACGCTTGAGACTCAGTTCACCTTAGCGTTCAACTCACCTTTCAAATACCGCTGGTACATCGCCTCCAACGAGATCGGCTTGATCTTCGAAGCATTACCCGCAGTACCAAACGCTTCATACCGTGCGATACACACATCACGCATCGCCGTCACAGTGGCGCCGAAGAATTTACGCGGGTCGAACTCGCTCGGGTTGGTGGCCATCAGGCGACGCATCGCACCGGTGGACGCCAGGCGCAGGTCGGTGTCGATGTTGACCTTGCGCACGCCGTACTTGATGCCTTCGACGATTTCTTCAACCGGTACGCCGTAGGTTTCTTTGATGTCGCCGCCGTACTGGTTGATGATCGCCAGCCACTCTTGCGGTACCGAGGAAGAACCGTGCATCACCAGGTGGGTGTTGGGGATGCGCTTGTGGATTTCCTTGATGCGGTCGATGGCCAGCACGTCGCCAGTAGGTGGCTTGGTGAACTTGTAGGCGCCGTGGCTGGTGCCGATGGCGATGGCCAGGGCGTCGACCTGGGTTTTCTTGACGAAGTCGGCGGCTTCTTCCGGGTCGGTCAGCATCTGGCTGTGATCCAGCACGCCTTCGGCGCCGATGCCGTCTTCTTCGCCGGCCATGCCGGTTTCCAGCGAACCCAGGCAGCCCAGCTCGCCTTCAACCGATACGCCGCAGGCGTGGGCCATGGCCACGGTTTGTTGGGTCACGCGTACGTTGTACTCGTAGTCGGTTGGGGTTTTGCCGTCTTCGCCGAGGGAACCGTCCATCATTACCGAGCTGAAGCCCAGTTGGATCGAGCGCTGGCACACGTCAGGGCTGGTGCCGTGGTCCTGGTGCATGCACACCGGGATGTGTGGGAATTCTTCGATCGCGGCGAGGATCAGGTGACGCAGGAACGGGGCGCCGGCGTATTTGCGCGCACCGGCCGAAGCCTGGACGATCACAGGGGAGTCGGTCTTGTCAGCGGCTTCCATGATGGCGCGCATCTGCTCAAGGTTGTTGACGTTAAAGGCTGGGACGCCGTAGCCGAACTCGGCTGCGTGGTCCAGCATTTGACGCATGCTGATAAGTGCCATTGTGTTGTCTCTCCCGGTCGAGGGTCGTTAATCGTGCAAGCCTGCCGTAGCGGCGGCTGCTATTCAAGTTATTGCAGTGCTCGGCGCACAACCTCTGTGAGATTGGAGCCGGATCAATGTGGGAGCGGGCTTGCTCGCGAAAGCGGTGTATCAGTCACCGGATTCGTCAGCTTACCCACCGCATTCGCGAGCAAGCCCGCTCCCACATTTGCTTCTCATCAAATCCAAAATCCTATTGGGCCTTACAGCCGCGCCCAATCAAATCATCCGTCGCCACCCAGTAAACCAGGCCTTCCTCACCTTTGGTGTGAAACGCCAACTGGCCGTCGCTGTACAGCACGCCCGAGGCGGCTACTTCTTGCTTGAGCCGGTAAACCTGGTCCGAACCGCCGAGGCGTACATCCACTTCGGAACGGGCCGGGTTGGCAAAGCGCCAGTTCACCTCGGCCTTGCTGTCGCAGGTCCAGGTGGTCCATTTGTCGGCTGGCTCTGCCTTGTCGAACAGGTTCATGCTGCTGCAGCCGGCCAACAGGGCCAGGGCTGCCAGGGCGAAAACGCCTTTCATTGCCAATCCTCGCAGGGCGGCCTATGGGCCGCCGTTGCTGTCGGTTAGTGGATCAGACCCGTCATGGGCAACCCTGTTCCTGACCGTTGGGCGCGGAGTCGTATTTCTCCAGCCGTTCGTTGCCGATGCGCTTGTTGATCACCGGCATGGTCTCGGCTTGCCAGTCAGCCTGGTAACAGCTTTTTCTCAACGGTGCCTTCGCGTTATCCGCCTCGGGCGCCGCGCTGGGTGTGCTGCCGCAGCCAGCCAACAGGCCCGCTGCGATCACCAGTGCCAACGACTTGATCATGGGAACGCTCCTTTTCCTGATCACGCGAGCCTTAACCTTTGGCTCGGGTTTCCAGCACTTCCACGGCTGGCAACACCTTGCCCTCGACGAACTCGAGGAAAGCGCCACCACCGGTAGAAATGTAGGAGATCTGATCAGCCACACCATATTTATCGATAGCCGCCAAGGTATCGCCGCCGCCAGCAATGGAGAACGCCGAGCTTTCAGCGATCGCTTTAGCCAGCACCTTGGTGCCGTTGCCGAATTGGTCGAACTCGAACACGCCCACCGGGCCATTCCACAGGATAGTCTGGGATGCCTTGAGCAGCTCGGCGAAGTTGGCCGCGGTTTGCGGGCCGATGTCCAGGATCATGTCGTCGTCGGCCACGTCAGCGATGAGCTTGACGGTAGCGGCGGCGCTGTCCGCGAATTCCTTGGCAACCACCACGTCTACCGGCAGCGGCACGCTGACCTTGGCGGCGATGGCGCGGGCGGTGTCGAGCAGGTCTGGCTCGTACAGGGACTTGCCCACCGGGTGGCCAGCAGCGGCCAGGAAGGTGTTGGCAATGCCGCCGCCGACGATCAGTTGGTTGCAGATCTGGCTCAGGCTGTTGAGTACGTCCAGCTTGGTGGACACCTTGGAGCCAGCAACGATAGCGGCCATTGGTTGGGCCGGAGCACCCAGGGCCTTGCCCAGTGCATCCAGCTCGGCAGCCAACAACGGGCCAGCCGCGGCGACCTTGGCGAACTTGGCCACGCCGTGGGTCGAACCTTCGGCGCGGTGGGCGGTGCCGAACGCGTCCATCACAAACACATCGCACAGGGCGGCGTATTGCTGGGCCAGTTCGTCGCTGTTCTTTTTCTCGCCCTTATTGAAGCGCACGTTTTCGAACAGCACGATATCGCCCGCTTTCACGTCCACGCCGCCCAGGTAGTCTGCGACCAATGGCACGTCGCGGCCCAGGGCCTTGCTCAGGTACTCGGCGACCGGCTTGAGGCTGTTTTCGGCAGAGAACTCACCTTCGGTCGGGCGACCCAGGTGGGAGCAGACCATCACGGCCGCGCCTTTTTCCAGGGCCAGCTTGATGGTCGGCAGCGAGGCCAGGATTCGCGCATCGCTGGTGACAACACCGTCCTTGACGGGGACGTTGAGGTCTTCGCGAATCAGTACGCGCTTACCTTGCAGATCGAGGTCGGTCATCTTCAACACGGTCATGGGTCGCAGTTCCTGAATTACTGTTGAGGTTGTTTAGAAGCGATGTGCAGATAGTGTTCGGCAACATCCAGCATGCGGTTGGCAAAGCCCCATTCGTTGTCGAACCAGGCCAGGATGTTCACAAGCCTGGGGCCGGAAACGCGGGTCTGGCTGGCATCGACAATCGCCGAATGCGGGTCATGGTTGAAATCGCAACTGGCGTGGGGCAACTCGGTGTAGGCCAACAGGCCTTTGAGCGGGCCGCTGGTAGCGGCGTCGCGCAGGATCCGGTTGACCTCGGCCGCGTCAGTGTCGCTCACGGTTTGCATGGTGATATCCAGGCAAGACACGTTCACCGTCGGCACCCGTACGGCTTTGGCCTGGATTCGCCCGGCAAGTTCCGGCAGCAGTCGCTCGATGCCCCGCGCCAGGCCGGTGGACACCGGAATCACTGACTGGAATGCCGAACGCGTGCGGCGCAGGTCTTCGTGGTGGTAGGCGTCGATCACCGGCTGGTCGTTCATCGCCGAGTGAATCGTGGTGATCGACACGTAGTCCAGGCCGATCGCCTGGTCCAGCAGGCGCAACAACGGCACGCTGCAGTTGGTGGTACACGACGCGTTGGACACCAGCCGCTCATCGCCGGTCAGGCAATCCTGGTTGATGCCGTAGACGATGGTGGCGTCGACATCCGCCTCGCTGGCCATCGGCTGGGAAAACAGCACACGCGGTGCGCCGGCGTCGAGAAAACGCTGGCCATCGGCACGGGTGTGATAGACACCGGAGCATTCCAGCACCAGGTCGACGCCCAGTGCTTTCCAGTCGATGCCTTCGGGGGTGGCACTGCGCAACACTTGTACGCAGTTGCCATTGATATGCAGACAATCGCCTTCAACCCGCACTTCGCCCGGGAAGCGGCCGTGGGTGGAGTCAAAGCGTGTCAGGTATTCGATGCTGGCCATGTCGGCCAAATCATTGATCGCGACAATTTCAAACCCGGCCGCCGCCCCTCGCTCGAACAGAGCACGCAAGACGCAACGACCAATGCGGCCGTAGCCGTTGAGTGCAACTTTGTAGGGACGCGGTTGAGGCATGGGGTTCTCGCATTGTGGGCGACACAAACCACTGTAGGAGCGAGCTTGCTCGCGAAGAACCTGAGAGCGCCGCGTTAAACCAGAAACGCTGCGTTATCGTTAACGATCTTCGCGAGCAAGCTCGCTCCTACAGTAGAGGCGGTGGCCAGTGGGCCACCGCGTTAGCGCCTTAGTCTTCCAGCAGCTCTTCAGCCTGACCCAGGATGTTTTCCAAGGTGAAACCGAACTCTTCGAACAAGGCTGGCGCCGGCGCCGACTCACCGTAGGTGGTCATGCCGATCACGCGGCCTTCCAGGCCCACGTACTTGTACCAGTAGTCGGCGTGGGCCGCTTCGATGGCGATACGCGCGCTGACCTGCAACGGCAATACCGATTGCTTGTAGCCGGCGTCCTGGGCTTCGAACACGCTGGTGCAGGGCATGGACACAACACGTACGTTGCGGCCTTGGGCGGTCAGCTTGTCGTACGCCTGAACGGTCAGGCCCACTTCGGAACCGGTGGAGATCAGGATCAGCTCCGGCTCGCCGATGCAGTCCTTGAGCACGTAACCGCCACGGCTGATGTCGGCGATCTGCGCGTCGGTACGCACCTGGTGTTGCAGGTTCTGACGCGAGAAGATCAGCGCCGAAGGGCCGTCCTTGCGCTCGATGGCGTGCTTCCAGGCCACGGCGGATTCCACCGCGTCGGCTGGGCGCCAGCAATCGAGGTTCGGCGTGGTGCGCAGGCTGGTCAGTTGCTCGACCGGCTGGTGCGTCGGGCCGTCTTCGCCCAGGCCGATGGAGTCGTGGGTGTAGACGTGGATCACGCGCTTCTTCATCAGCGCGGCCATACGTACGGCGTTACGAGCGTATTCCATGAACATCAGGAAGGTCGCGCCGTAAGGCACCAGGCCGCCGTGCAAGGAAACGCCGTTCATGATGGCGCTCATGCCGAACTCGCGCACGCCGTAGTACATGTAGTTGCCGCTGGCGTCTTCGGCCGAGACACCTTTGCAACCTTTCCACAGGGTCAGGTTGGAACCGGCCAGGTCAGCCGAACCGCCGAGGAACTCAGGCAGCAACGGGCCAAAGGCGTTCAGGGTGTTCTGGCTGGCTTTACGGCTGGCGATGGTCTCGCCCTTGGCCGCGACTTCAGCGATGTAGGCCGAGGCTTTTTCCGAGAAGTCGGCAGGCAGGTCACCGGCCAGGCGGCGTACCAGTTCGTTGGCCAATTCCGGGAATTCGGCGGAGTAGGCCGAGAAACGCTGGTCCCACTCGGCTTCGGCGGCCAGGCCTTTTTCCTTGGCATCCCATTCGGCATAGATGTCGGCCGGGATTTCAAACGGGCCGTGGTTCCACTTCAGCGCTTCGCGGGTCAGGGCGATTTCCGCGTCACCCAGTGGGGCGCCGTGGCAGTCTTCTTTACCTTGCTTGTTCGGCGAGCCAAAACCGATGGTGGTCTTGCAGCAGATCAGGGTTGGCTGCGCGCTCTTGCGAGCGGTGTCGATGGCGGTCTTGATCTCTTCCGGATCGTGGCCGTCAACGTTGCGGATCACCTGCCAGTTGTAGGCTTCGAAACGCTTAGGCGTGTCGTCGGTGAACCAGCCTTCGACTTCGCCGTCGATGGAGATGCCGTTGTCATCGTAGAAGGCAATCAGCTTGCCCAGGCCCAGGGTGCCGGCCAGGGAAGCGACTTCGTGGGAAATGCCTTCCATCATGCAGCCATCACCCAGGAATACGTAGGTGTGGTGGTCAACGATGTCGTGGCCAGGGCGGTTGAACTGCGCGCCCAGGACTTTTTCCGCCAGGGCGAAACCAACGGCATTGGCCAGGCCTTGGCCCAGGGGGCCGGTGGTGGTCTCAACGCCTGGGGTGTAGCCGAATTCCGGGTGGCCCGGGGTGCGGCTGTGCAGTTGACGGAAGCTCTTGAGGTCGTCGATGGTGACGTCGTAGCCAGTCAGGTGCAGCAGCGAATAAATCAGCATCGAGCCATGACCGTTGGACAGCACGAAGCGGTCACGGTCGGCGAACGAGGGGTTGCTCGGGTTGTGTTTCAGGTAGTCACGCCAAAGTACCTCGGCGATATCCGCCATGCCCATCGGGGCACCGGGATGGCCGCTGTTGGCTTTTTGCACGGCATCCATGCTGAGGGCACGAATGGCGTTGGCACGCTCACGACGGCTGGGCATCGCTGATCTCCTGGAGTTTGCTTATAAAGAAACGGAAAAAAGGACCGGCATTTTCCCTCAGCCACCGCCTGCGGGCAATGACAGATAGTCACTTGGGGGCGTTTTTCCTGTGCTTTGGGCACCAATCCCTTGCAGAAACCTTTAACCGGTTCGTCTAAAGGTTATAGCGATGGCTTATAACCGCCACTTATCGATCAATATCAAAACTTTTTGATATTGATCTTGCGGGGATGCGCACCCGTCACTAGACTGCTGGCCTTATGAACCTACCCGTGCCCTCCCTGCGTCCTGACGACGGCGATGAACTGGCTGCCTTGTGCAAGGCCGCTGGCGATCCGTTGCGCTTGAACGTATTGCGCGCACTGGCCAACGATTCTTTCGGGGTACTGGAGCTGGCGCAGATCTTCGCCATCGGCCAGTCCGGCATGAGCCACCATTTGAAGGTGCTGGCCCAGGCCGACCTGGTGGCCACCCGTCGCGAAGGCAATGCGATTTTCTACCGACGTGCCCTGCCCCATACCGAACTGCTTGGCGGCAAATTGCACGCTGCCCTGCTCGACGAAGTGGACAACTTGTGCCTGCCCGGTGATGTGCAGTCGCGCATCGGCCAGGTGCACGGGCAACGCGCCGCCGCCAGCCAGGATTTTTTCTCACGGGTGGCCGACAAGTTTCGCGCCCAACAGGACCTGATCGCCGGCTTGGCCCAGTACCGCGAAAGCGTACTGGCGCTGTTGGACAAGCTGAGCTTCAGTGAAGAAGCCACAGCCTTGGAAGTCGGCCCTGGCGACGGCGGTTTCCTGCCCGAACTGGCGCGCCGCTTCGAGCAGGTCACGGCGCTGGATAACAGCCCGGCAATGCTTGAACTGGCACGCCAACTCTGTGAGCGCGAAGCCCTGGGCAATGTGCGCCTGCAGTTGGCCGACGCCCTGAGTGACACCGGCCTGCGGGCCGATTGCGTGGTGCTGAACATGGTCTTGCACCATTTCGCCGCACCGGCAGAAGCCCTCAAGCAAATGGCCGGGTTGCTGCACCCCGGCGGTAGCCTGCTGGTTACGGATTTATGCAGCCACAACCAGAATTGGGCCAAGGAGGCCTGCGGTGATCTCTGGCTGGGTTTTGAACAGGACGATCTGGCCCGTTGGGCCACCGCTGCGGGACTCGTTCCCGGGGAAAGCCTCTATGTAGGTTTACGTAATGGTTTCCAGATTCAGGTCCGCCATTTTCAGCGACCGGCTGGCGACACTCACCATCGGTAAATATCAGGAAAACATCGAGATGAGCGAATACTCCCTTTTCACCTCCGAGTCCGTGTCTGAAGGGCATCCGGACAAAATCGCCGACCAGATTTCTGACGCGGTGCTGGACGCTATCATCGCTGAAGACAAGTTCGCCCGTGTGGCGTGCGAGACGCTGGTGAAAACGGGCGTGGCGATCATCGCCGGCGAAGTCACCACCACTGCCTGGGTTGACCTGGAGCAGATCGTACGTGACGTGATCACCGACATTGGCTACAACAGCTCCGACGTGGGCTTTGACGGCGCGACCTGCGGCGTGATGAACATCATCGGCAAGCAATCCCCGGACATCAACCAGGGTGTTGACCGCGCCAAGCCAGAAGACCAGGGCGCGGGCGATCAGGGCCTGATGTTCGGCTACGCCAGCAACGAAACCGACGTGCTGATGCCCGCGCCGATCACCTTCTCGCACCAGCTGGTACAACGCCAGGCCGAGGCGCGCAAATCCGGCGTACTGCCATGGCTGCGCCCGGATGCCAAGTCCCAGGTGACCTGCCGTTACGAAGGCGGCAAAGTCGTGGGTATCGACGCTGTCGTACTGTCGACCCAGCACAATCCGGACGTGTCCTACGCCGACCTGCGCGAAGGCGTGATGGAGCTGATCGTCAAGCACGTGCTGCCTGCCGAGTTGCTGACCAAGGACACCCAGTTCCACATCAACCCGACTGGCCAGTTCATCATCGGTGGCCCGGTGGGCGACTGTGGCCTGACCGGCCGCAAAATCATCGTCGACAGCTACGGCGGCATGGCTCGTCACGGCGGCGGTGCGTTCTCCGGCAAGGACCCTTCCAAGGTTGACCGCTCTGCCGCTTACGCCGGCCGTTATGTGGCCAAGAACATCGTCGCTGCCGGCCTGGCCGAGCGCTGCGAAATCCAGGTGTCCTACGCCATTGGCGTGGCCCAGCCTACGTCGATCTCGCTGAATACCTTCGGCACTGGCAAGATCAGCGACGAGAAAATCGTCAAGCTGGTGCGCGAGATCTTCGACCTGCGCCCTTACGCAATCACCACCATGCTCGACCTGCTGCACCCGATGTACCAGGAAACCGCAGCCTACGGCCACTTCGGCCGTACCCCTGCGCAGAAGACTGTGGGCGATGACACCTTCAGCACCTTCACCTGGGAAAAAACCGACCGCGCCAACGACCTGCGTACCGCCGCCGGCCTGTAATCGTTCGCGGTAAATAAAGCCCCGCCAGGCCTGCCTGCCGGGGCTTTTTGTTGTCTGCAGGGCCACTTCGGGCTTTTTTGGATCCAAGGCTTGCAGGCCAAATGATGGCCCACTAGAATCCGCGCCCTCCCGGGCCCTTCACCTTACTTGGATATTGCACTGCGCCCGCCCGGGATGGATAAGCGCGCAGGCAATCGAACATTGAGGTTTTCATGCGCATTTGCACACTCGCCCCTGCCGCCCTTCTGCTCAGCCTGTTCACCCTGCCAGCCCAGGCCGCTGACCTGAACGCACTGAGCGGCGCCCTGAGTGCCCAGCTCGGTGGCGGCAATGCCGGCGACTGCCAGCAGCAACCCAAAGACCTGCAAGCCAAGATCGACGCGGCCAATGCCAAGAACGATCTGTTGAAAGTGCGGGCGTATGAGACTGCGCTGGAGCAGGTCAACAAAGCTTGCAACAAACTCGCCGACAGCCAGGCAAAAGTCGACGCCAAGCAGCAAAAGCAGCAGGCCAAGGCTGAAAACAACGACGCTGTGAAGGCCTTGGGCGGCCTGTTCAAGTAAACAGAAATACCCGGTAAAAAGCCCCGCTCGGTCGGGGCTTTTTTGTGGGCGCGTGGATCACTTAGGCTGGGCATCCTTTTTCGAGCAAGGATGCTCCTGATGCAAGTCTTACTGGCTGTTCTCATAAGCGCCCTGCCAGCCTGGGCCTGGGCCGAAACCTGCCCCGATGACGTTCACTCACAGTTGGAAACCTTGTCCAGGCAAATCCAGCAGTGGGACGACAGCTACCATCGACAGGGCCAATCCCTGATCAGCGACGAGCTCTACGACCAGGCCCGCACACGCCTGGCGCATTGGCAGGAATGCGCCCGCCAGCAGACACCCAAGGCTGATAACCCACTGGCCAGGGCGCGCGGCACCTTACGTCATCCGGTCGCGCACACGGGTTTGCAAAAGCTGCCGAGCGAGCCGGCCGTCAGTGACTGGCTCACCACTCGACAGGATGTCTGGGTGCAACCCAAGGTGGATGGCGTTGCGGTGACCCTGGTGTATCGCCATGGCCGCTTGCACCAGCTCATCAGTCGGGGCGACGGCCTGCTGGGTCACGACTGGTCAACCTCCGCCGCCAAGATCCCCGGCATTGTCCAGCAACTGCCCGACGCCGTTGATGTGGTGCTGCAAGGCGAACTCTATTGGCGCCTCGACCACCATGTGCAATCGCTCAAGGGCGGGCTCAATGCCCGCAGCAAAGTGGCGGGCCTGATGAACCGTCGCCAGTTGAACGATGCCGAGGCGGCAGGGATCGGCCTGTTCGTCTGGGCGTGGCCCGACGGCCCGGCGGACTTCACCGAACGCCTGGCCACCCTGGCGCGCTGGGGGTTCACCGACAGTCAACAGTACAGCCAGCCCGTCAGCACCATCAGCGAAGCCGCGCATTGGCGTACCCATTGGTACAACGCGCCATTGCCCTTCGCCAGCGATGGCGTGGTGCTGCACCAGGCTGCGCGAGCGCCCGCCGAGCGCTGGCAAGCCACTGCGCCTTACTGGTCGGTTGCCTGGAAGTACCCGGCCATCAAGGCACTGGCGCTGGTGCGCAAGGTGCAGTTCAGGGTGGGGCGCACCGGGCGCATTACCCCAATCCTCGAACTGGAGCCCGTACGGCTGGATGATCGGCAGATCAGCCGGGTTAGCGTCAGCTCGCTCAAGCGCTGGCAAGCCCTGGATATCCGCCCAGGCGATCACGTGTCGATCAGCCTGGCGGGCCAGGTGATACCGCGGCTGGACGAAGTCATCCTGCGCAACAAGACACGCGTGGACGTGCAGGTCCCCGACCCTCAAGACTTCCACGCCTTGAGCTGCTGGCAACTGGACCCCGGTTGCGAAGATCAACTGCTCGCCCGCCTCACCTGGTTGAGCGGCAAACACGGCCTGGCCTTGCCCCATATGGGCCGTGAAACCTGGAACGTATTGATCCAGGCGGGTCTAATCGCAGGCTTTCTCGATTGGTTAACCCTGGATGCGGCCGAGCTTGCTACCATTGAGGGCTTAGGCGAGCGTACCCGTGCGCGGGTGCTCGACAGTATTCAAAGCGCCCGGCAACGCCCTTTTTTACAATGGCTCTGCGCCTTGGGCATACCGCCAGCGGCGCGCAACAACCTGGAAGGCAACTGGCAGACGCTGGTCGCCAAAGACACCCAAGCCTGGCTGGCCTCAGATGGCATTGGCCCGGGACGCGCAGCGCAACTCAGCGCTTTTTTTCGCGACCCGCAGGTACAAGCCATGGCTGAAACATTACGCGCAGCCGGGGTAGATGGGTTTTGAACACCACCCGGCCACCTGATTGCGAACTTGGAGCTTTATATGAAATTTCTCGCCCCCTTTGCCTTGCTGACCCTCGCAGGCTTCATGAGCACGCCACTGTTGGCCGCCGAAGACGCGCAACCGCTCACCGGCTGCGCCGCCAAGCGCCAGGCCATCAGCAGCCAGATCGAACAGGCCAAGGCCCACGGCAACAGCGCCCAACAGGCCGGCCTGGAAAAAGCCCTGGCCGAAGTCACCGCTCACTGCACCGATGCCAGCTTGAAAAAAGAGCGTGAAAACAAGGTGCTCGACGCCAAGCATGAGGTCAGCCGCCGTCAGGCCGACCTCGACAAGGCCATGAAGAAAGGTGACCCGGACAAGATCAACAAGCGTAAGGAGAAGCTGGCCGAATCGCGTAAAGAGCTGCAAGACGCGGTGGAAGAACTCGACCAGTAAAACCGATCAATGATCGCGGAATTGCTTATGGCAGGCGCTGCAGGCATCTTCAACTTTTTGCACCGCAGGTTGAAGGTTGCTGGCTTTATAAGGCTGCACCTGGCTGGCGATCACCAATTCACCGGTGGCCGCCTCAAGGTCGCGGGCCAGTTGCTGGAACTGCGCCTGTTTTTGCCACACGTCATCCTTGGCACTGGTGTGATCTTCTTCGCGCACGCTCGGGAAATGTTTCCACGGCTCATGGGACAACGCATCCAGCTTGACCGCACCCTCGGCGAACTTGGCGCCATCGAATGGGATACGCCCGCGCAGCATGCCACCCAGGTCTTCACCGGTCTTGAGCATCTGCTTGAAGATCGCCTTGCGCTGGCCCAGCGGGGAATTGGGATCAACACCGCCACAGGCAGACACCGCCAGGCAGGCCAGCAATACAACAGTCAATTTTTTTAACATCATCATGGCTTCAAGGTCACGGGAAACGGCGGCCAGTATCCTCGCACCGCCCACAAAGACCAATAGCCCTATTAATAATAAGGGTTGCCCGGATGCAGTGAAGCACGGGCAATCGTTTCAGGAACTACCTACATGAATGTCACCTTCAAACCCTGGAGCCGGCGCCTGGCGTGGGCTCTGCCGATGTTCGCGCTACTGGCCGGCTGCGATGGCGGTAAAGACACCGGCAAACAAGCTGCCCAGGAGCCAACCAAACCTCACGCCGTTGCCACCTATGTGAGCGCACCGTGGGAAGCCCTGCCGAGCGTTTCCGACAGCGACTTGCTCGCCGGGTTTGAATCCTGGCGCAGCGCCTGCCAGCGCCTCAAGGCCGACCCGATCTGGGGCGCGACCTGCGCGGCCGCGGCCAGCGTACCGGGCGATGCCGTGGCGGTTCGTAGTTTTCTCAAGGAACATCTGGATGTCTTCGGCCTGCGCTCGGCAGACAACACGCCAAACGGCTTGATCACGGGCTATTACGAGCCGGTCTACCCCGGCAGCCTGACCAAGACCGCCACCGCCCACGTGCCGGTATACGGCGTGCCGGACGACCTGATCATCGTCAACCTCGAGAGCATCTACCCGGAACTCAAGGGCAAGCGCCTGCGCGGGCGCCTGGAAGGTCGCGTGCTCAAGCCTTATGACGATGCCAGCACCCTCAACAGCCAAGGCTCCACCGCCAAGCCGATCGCCTGGCTGACCGACCCGATGGACCTGCAATTCCTGCAGATCCAGGGCTCGGGGCGTATCCAACTGGCCGGCGGGCGCCAACTGCGTGTGGGTTACGGCGACCAGAACGGCTACCCGTACCGCCCTATCGGCCGCTGGCTTGTGGAACAAGGCGAGCTGAAAAAAGAAGACGTGACCATGGGCGCCATCAGCGCCTGGGCCAAGGCCCACCCGCAGCGCATTCCAGAACTGCTGGCGAGCAACCCCAGCTACGTATTCTTCAGCGCCCGCCCCGACAGCAACGAAGGCCCGCGTGGTTCGCTGAACGTGCCATTGACCGCCGGCTACAGTGTGGCGGTGGATCGCAAGGTGATTCCGCTGGGCAGCCTGTTGTGGTTGTCGACCACCAAACCAGACGGCACGCCACTGGCACGCCCGGTCGCAGCCCAGGACACCGGCGGCGCAATCACCGGCGAAGTGCGCGCAGATTTGTTCTGGGGCACAGGCAATGCAGCAGGCGAGTTGGCGGGGAATATGAAACAGCAAGGGCAGATCTGGATGCTGTGGCCCAAAGGCGCGGCGTTGCCACAGGTGCCGGATGCGCCTGCCGGCACCTGACAACCGCTGGGGCTTTTTGTAGGAGCGAGCTTGCTCGCGAAAAACTCACAGGCGCCGCGCTTACTCAGTAAGCACGCGTTATCGTTGGCGTTCTTCGCGAGCAAGCTCGCTCCTACAGCACCCCTTACATCGAAACGAAGAAGAAACTCGCAATCAACGCCATACCCACGGCCCACACCAGCGAACGCAAGATCGCCCAGTCCGCCAGGTAGCAGATGATGTACAGCAGGCGGCTGGTGATAAACAGTACTGCCAGCACGTTGATCGTCACCAGGTCGGCGTTGCCGGCCAGGTGCGCAACGATCACTGCGGCGGCAAACGCAGGGGTCACTTCGAAACTGTTGAGTTGCGCGCTATGCGCACGCTTGGCGACGCCTTCCAGGCTATCGAGGAAGGCACGCGGGTCGTGGTTATCCCGTGGCCCGAACTTGCCTGTACTGAACTTGGCCACACCGGTGCAAATGTACGGCAGAAAAATTGCGATCAACACACACCATAAAGCGACTGTCATCACCGATTCCTTTTAGTTTTATCCGACGGTTAGAGTTTCATCACCAACATGCCAATCAACACCAACCCACAGGCTATGAGCCGTGGACGGCCAAAAGGTTCTTTCAAGTAACGCATGCCGAACAGCACCACCAGAATCACACTGACTTCGCGCAGCGCGGCGGCTTCGGCAATCGAGCCCAACTGCATGGCCCAAAGTACCAAAGCGTAGCTCAACAACACGCACAGCCCCACGCTCAAGCCCAACCGCCACTGGGTGCGCCAGAACAGGCTGAAGGCTGCACGCTTGCGCACCAGGGCCAGCAACGGAAACGGCCAGGCGCTGATCAGCGTCAGCCACACCAGGTAATCCAACGGGTGCGACCAGCGCCGCAGCGCCTGCCCGTCCAGAAAGGTGTAGCAGCCGATGCACAGGCCAATCAGCAACACCACCGGCAGCATCGACCAGGGCAACCGGTCACCGCCGCCGCCCTGCCACAACAGGCATACCATGCCGAACGGGATCAGCAGGATCCCCAGAATCTGCTGGGTGCTCAGCACTTCGCCAGCAAACACCAGCGTCAGCACCAGCACCACCAACGGCGACAAACCGCGCATCAACGGATATACCAGGCCCAGGTCCCCCACCCGATAGGCCTGGATCAACAAATAGCGATAGAGCAATTCAAACAGCGCCGAGGCCGCGATCCACGGCCAGATGTCCAACGGCGGCAAGGACACGAACCCCACCGCCACTACCACGAACAGCAGCGCCACACTGTCCATGCAGGCGATGACCAAAAGGCGCTCGCCACTGAACTTGATCAAGGTATTCCACGTCGCATGCAACAGCGCCGCTACCAGCACCAGGGCTGTCGCTATCACTAGAACCTCCTTAATTGATACGTCATGTAACAGCACCTGTTTATACTAAACCCCGATTCGACGCACCTCGTGCGCCTATATTCCCCCGCTCCAAGGACCCCGGATGCTTGAACTTGTCGCCGCCTTCATCTGCCTCACCACCCTGCTCACTTATGTGAACTTTCGCTTTATCGGCCTGCCGCCCACCATCGGCGTGATGGTCACCGCACTGTTGTTCTCGCTGATCCTGCAAGGCCTGAGCGTGCTCGGCTACCCAGGCCTGGAAGAACGCATCCAGCAGTTGATCGGCCAGATCGACTTCGGCGATTTGCTGATGAACTGGATGCTGTCGTTCCTGCTGTTCGCCGGCGCCTTGCACGTCAACCTGAACGACTTGCGCAGCTACCGCTGGCCCATCGGCCTGCTGGCAACCTTTGGCGTGTTGATCGCCACCGTGGTGATCGGCAGCCTGGCGTACTACATCTTCGCCCTGTTTGGCTGGCACGTGAGTTTCCTTTATTGCCTGCTGTTCGGCGCGCTGATTTCCCCCACCGACCCCATTGCGGTGCTCGGCGTGCTGCGGACCGCCAATGCCTCCAAACCGCTGAAAACCACTATCGTCGGCGAGTCGCTATTCAATGACGGCACCGCCGTGGTGGTGTTTACCGTGCTGCTGGGCATCGCGCAGTTGGGTGAGACGCCCACCGTCGGCGCCACGGCCATGCTGTTTGCCCACGAAGCCATTGGCGGCGTGCTGTTTGGCGGGCTGATCGGCTACCTCGTGTACCTGATGATCAAGAGCATCGAACAGCACCAGATCGAAGTCATGCTGACCCTCGCCCTGGTGATCGGCGGCTCGGCCATGGCTTCGGAACTGCATGTGTCCGCACCGATTGCGATGGTGGTCGCGGGGCTGATCATCGGCAACCTGGGGCGCAAGCTGGCGATGAACGACATGACGCGTCGCTATCTGGATGGTTTCTGGGAACTGCTCGATGACATGCTCAACGCGCTGCTGTTTGCGCTGATCGGCATGGAGCTGCTGCTATTGCCATTCAACTGGCTGCACGTGTTCGCGGCCAGCCTGCTGGCGGTGGCGATCCTGCTCTCGCGCCTGCTCACCGTGGCCCCGGCGATCCTGTTGCTGCGCCGTTGGCGCACGGTGCCACGCGGCACAATCCGCATCCTCACCTGGGGTGGCCTGCGCGGCGGCGTCTCGGTGGCACTGGCCTTGGCCCTGCCCTTGGGCCCGGAGCGCGACTTGTTGCTGAGCATCACCTACATCGTGGTGCTGTCTTCGATCCTGTTGCAGGGGTTGACGATTGGTCGCGTTGTCAGCCGTGTCACTGCGCCGCAGTAACCGCGCCGCGCAACACTTCAAGCAGATGCCGCATCGCCAACGGGCGGCGCGGTGTCGAGCTGTACATGACCACCATCTCGCGTGCATAGCACAGCCGGTCGCCGGCCGGTAACACACGGATGCCGTTGCAGGGCATGCCCGCCCACTGCGGCACCAGCGATACCCCCATCCCCTGGGCGACCAGCATCAGGATAGTTTCCAGCGCATCCAGCTCACATAACACCTCGGGCTCGAAGGACTGTTCATCGAGAAAACGCTGGGCGATCTGCCCACCCCAGGAGCGAGCGTCATAGCGGATAAACGGGCGTTCGCCTAACAAGGCTGCCAGTGACTGCGCCCCCCACTCGGCGGGCGCAATCAGAATCAAGGGTTCGGCACGCAGCAAAGCCATCGACAAGGCTTTGGGCGGTTGAAACGGCGGTCGCACCAGTATCGCTGCATCCAATTCCTGGTTGAGCAACTTCTCATAGAGACTTCTGGAATCGCCGGGTGTGATCTTCAGCCTCAGCTTGGGTGCCGACACTGTCAGCCGCTCGATCAGTCCGGGCAAGACGCCGGTCAGCGCCGTGGAAATGGCCCCAATGTTAATCTCCCCCGATAACTCGTCCTGGCTCAGGTGCTCCTGCAACTGGCGCGCCTGTTCAATGACGGCCTGGATTCTGGGCAAAAGCAGCAAGCATTGGTCCGAAGGCCACGCGGCATGTGCGGTGCGCATGAGCAACGTACAACCCAGCGTGCGCTCAAGCGCCTTGACCCGCTGGCTGATCGCCGCCGCACTGCGGTTTTCACGCCGTGCAGCAGCGGCTATAGACCCGGTTTCAATGACAGCGACCAGGCTCCTCAGGAATCGAACATCCATAAGTTTTCCTTTCGCTCAGACCAAGGCAAACCCGTTTTACCCTGGCGGCACCGCCTGTTTAACCTGACAGCTCCCCATCTGGAGAGCCAGCCATGAACAGACCCTTCCACGCTGCATACCATGTTTATGACTTAGACGAGGCGCGCATTTTTTATCGAGATGTTTTGGGTTGCACCGAGGGCCGGTGCAGCGCGACCTGGATCGACTTCGACTTTTTCGGCAATCAACTTTCACTGCACCTGGGTACGCCCTTCCCAACTACACGTACCGGCCTGGTCGGTGAGCACCAGGTACTGATGCCGCACCTGGGCGTGGTGCTGCCACTTGATGAGTGGTTAACGCTTGCCGAACGCCTCACCCGCCTGGGCACACGCTTCGAGATCCCACCCGTGACCCGCTTTGCCGGCGAACCAGGCGAGCAGCGCACGATGTTTTTCCTCGACCCCAGCGGTAATCCCATCGAGGTGAAAGGGTTCAAGCACTTCGAAGGATTGTTCGCCCAGTAAATCCCTGACAACCACAACAATAAGGGCCACCCCCATGACCGTCAGAAAACCCACCAGCCTCATCACCCGCATTATGATCGGCCTGGTTGCCGGGATAATCGTCGGCATCCTGCTCAACCAATTTCCCGAGCAAAAAGCCTGGTTCATCGACAACCTGCTGCAACCAGCGGGCGACCTGTTCATCAAGCTGATGAAGATGATCGTCGTGCCGCTCGTCTTCGCCTGCATGACCGTCGGCATCGCCGGCATGGGCAACCCGGCCGCCCTGGGTCGCGTCGGCCTGAAGACCTTCGTGTACTTCTTCACCATCACCAGTATTGCCATCGTCTTCGGCCTGCTGGTTGGCAATGTGGTGCAGCCGGGCTCGGGCGCCGAATTCGGCAGCACGCTGCAGGCACCGGCCACGGGGCTGGCCTCCAGCGGCGCCCCACAGAACCTGGGCCAGGTACTGCTGGCAATCGTGCCGGACAACATCGTCCTGGCCATGTCGCAGGGCAAACTGCTGTCGGTGCTGTTTTTCGCGATCCTGTTCGGTTGTGCCTTGTCGTTGTTGCCCGAGGAACGCAAAGCGCCGTTGATCAGCGTGATGCAGGGCGTCTCCGACACCATGTTCAAAGTCACCCACCTGGTTATGCACTACTCGCCGATAGGTATTTTCGGCTTGATCGCGGTCACCGTCGCCAGCTTTGGCATCAGCGCGTTGCTGCCGCTGGCCAAACTGATCGGCACCACCTATGTCGCGGTGCTCTTGTTTGCCCTGTGTGTATTGGGGGCAGTGGCACGCTTGGCCGGCGTCGGCTTTTTTCACCTGCTGCGGGAAATACGCAGTGAACTGTTACTGGCCTTCAGCAGCGCCGCCTCGGCGACGGTCATGCCTCAACTGATCGAGAAGATGGAGCGTTATGGCGCGCCACGGCCCATTACCAGCATGGTGATCCCGCTGGGGTACTCGTTCAATCTGGATGGGGCATCGCTGTTTGCCGCACTGGGCACGCTGTTCATCGCCCAGGCGTATGGCATCGACTTGAGCCTGGCAGATCAAGGCATGCTGGTCTTGATCATGGTGCTGACATCAAAGGGCGCGGCAGGCGTGCCAGGTTTCATGTTCATCATCCTGACCGCGACCTTGACCGCCGCAGGGCTGCCGGTGGAAGGCGTGGCGATCATCGCAGGCATCTATCGGCTGATGGATATGCCCGTCACCGCATTGAACGTACTGGGCAACGCATTGGCACCCTTGGTGATCGCACGCTGGGAAGGCCAGCTCAGGGCACCCGACAGCACGCCGGCCTCCGAACCTCCCAGCGTGCCTTTCAAGGCCTGACGCGGCAGCCAGGGTGATGTCAGGCTTTGTCCTTATCCTGACGGAGCTTGGCCCGCGTATGAGGTTGAGCAACAGCGGGCACGGACGCCTCGCTGCGAACCTGCGCATGGCTGATCAACGCAAAGATGAAACTACCGCCGATGATATTGCCCGCCAGGGTCGGCCCGGCGAAGACCAGCCAGAAATCCTTCCACGGCAACTCGCCGGCAAACACCAGGTAGGACACTTCCGCTGAACCGACGACGATATGGGTGAAGTCGCCCAGTGCCATGAAGTAGGTGATCAGAATGATGATCCACAGCTTGGCGCTCTCCATCGACGGAATCATCCAGACCATGGTGGCGATCATCCAACCGGAGACAATGCCCTTGGCGAACATCTGCGCGGGGGCGTTCTCCATGACCTTGCGCCCGATCTCGAGGAAGGCCAGGTCGGTCTTGGTATCGAAGATCGGCAGGTGCAGCATTACGTAGGCCACCAGCAAGGTGCCACACAGGTTGCCCACCAGCACCACCGTCCACAGCCGCAACAAGCGCGCGGCATTGGCCAGGGTCGGCTTGCTCATCACCGGCAGCACAGCGGTCAGGGTGTTCTCGGTAAACAACTGCTGACGGGCAAGAATCACCGCGAGAAAGCCTGCGCAATAGCCAAAGCTGGCGATCACCTTGAATTCCTCACCATCCGGCAGGCGCGAATTGAGCAGGCCCATGCCCATCAGCGACAGGCCCATGGTCAAGCCGGCGGCCAGCGCCGACCACCACAGCGCGGCCACACTGCGTTCCAGCTCCTGGTCGCCTTGGGTGCGGATAATTTCGTGTAATACAGCCGCGCGCGGCGGCTGGTTGTCATCAACGTCCTGCTGCTCTTCCTGCGACAGGTTGGGGGTCTTGCCGTCTGCTTGAGTGGCCATGATGTACCAGAGTCCAAGGGGTGCCTGTAGCTACGACACGCCGCGACGATGGCTGTTCAGTGGCACCGCAACTAAACCGGAATACGCCAAGCCTTGGCCTGCTCCACGGTGGTAGAGCTCAAGGGTTTACCCCACGGTTTATTGCGCGCCCGGTAGTGTTTGACGATGCCATCAAGCACACGATTGAACTCTTGCGGCGTCGTCGCCTCGCCCAAATCACGCACCGCGCGTTGCAGTAACTCAACGTTGGCAGAGGGCTGACCAGGGCGGTATAGCGAGGGATAAATGACTTCGCGGATAAAATTCGCTGCCTTCACCCCGATATCGCGTTTTTGCATTTCAGTGACGGCGCGGCTCAACACCTTGGACAGGCCAGAGCCATTGCCCACCTGCAGCAGTTGCTGAAAATTACGCTGGCCTGGCGCATTCAGGCGCTTGCCCAGCCAGTCGATATCCTCGGGTCTACGGGCGAGGGCGTCCAGATTGCGCAGCGCCGAGGCTATCTTTGGCGTAATCACCAGCGACGTATCGGATTGATTCGCTTCGGCAATCGCACGGTCCAACGCCTTTAACGCCTGTTGTGCGTCTTTGCGAAAACGCAACGCCTCGGCGCCGGCCGGGTCCTTCTGCAGTTCGTCCTGCACGCTGGCGAGCAGGTGATCATCCATCGCCATCACGGCATCGTTCAGCGAGGGGAATTCATGGCGCTCACGCTCCAGCTCACGTTTTTGCAGATGCCCTGACACCGCCTGGCGGGCCTGGGCCTGCAAATGCTGTTTCTGCTTGCAGGTCATGGTGAAGTTGACGGTGCCACCGAGCAGGCCGCGATAGTCGCCTTTATCGGAGTTCAACGGCAGCGTTACGGTTTGCTCCGAATACGCTTTGAGCCGGTCATCCTGATAGCTTTCAGCGGCGGTGTGTGGCGTGCCGGTGAACGTGTCAGTCAGATAGCTGAAAAAACCACCGCTTTTGGGGGGGGCTGATGGTTTGTCAGACTCGAACTTGACGATCAGGGCTTCGTCCTTGCCCAGGGGGCTTTCCGGGAAAGAACGTTCAATAATGCCTGGCGCCGGGGTATTGAGGAGCAACCCGCCGTCCTGAAACGCCGTGACCTCTGAAGCAGCCTGAAACCCGTGGCCCTGTTCGGAAGGGCTCTTGAACAACCCAGGCAGCGCCCCCGAAATAAGCGCGGCGCGGGCGATATCCATATCCGGTGTGAGGCTGGCATTGAACACCACCAACTGCGGGCGACCGTCGAACATGCCCGTGCCGGTGATGTTCAGTTGCTTGATCGCCGGAATATGCCGGCTCAAGATCTCCAAGTCGCGAAAAGTGGGGCCACCGCCAGCGTTGAGCCGTTCGGCAATTGCGGTGACTTCCGGGGGGCGGTTGGCTGCGGGCATACCCGCGATATGGGCCAGAACAGACTTACGTGATTCATTACGAATCAAGTCTTCCAGCGGCTGCCCCTCGGTTTGCAGGCGCGGCAGCAACGTCAGCAGCAGTTGGGAGATATTACCCGCCGGCCCTGGCACTTTCCCGACGAATTTGCCGATCTGGGAACTGGCCTCCTGCAACCACGCCGTGACCGGGTCTTTGCTATTGAGCAGGCTGGGCAGGTCAAGGTTATTCGACAGTTGCGTGAAGGCCTTGGCATCCATGCCGCTGGCGAGTAGCGCTGCCGAAATCGCGCCGGCAGAAGAGCCGGAAACCCCTTTGACGCCTTTGAGTTTGTCGGCCTCTTCAAGCGCCTGCACCATCCCTGGAAAGGCGATGCCCTTGGCGCCACCGCCACTGAGTACCAGGTGAGCGGGCGGCGGCGGTGACAGCACCACCTCCACCCGCCCGTCACTGTGACGATAAATACTCAGGTTGCGCTCGCCCACACCTTTGACCAAAGGCGTCTTTACGTCCTGGCCGGTGGTCTGAGGCTGAGGGGGCTGATTCTGTACAACAGAACTGGAGACTTTCATACACGAGGCTCTCTCTACAGGGTGTAGGCCTGAGTGATGAGAGAGCCTCGGATAGATCCATGTGGAATGATTTGGTAAAGCAAATCACGCCACGTAGGTGTTACTCGGGAAGACTGTCGTCCTTGAACTGGTCCTTCACGTACTTGATCTCGGTGCGACCGTGGGGCGCTGGCAATCCGTCTTCGCCCAGGTTGACGAAGACCATTTTTTCCACGGTCAGGATGCTTTTGCGCGTGATCTTGTTGCGCACTTCACAGGTCAGGGTGATGGAGGTGCGGCCGAACTCGGTGGCGGTGATGCCCAGTTCGATGATGTCGCCCTGGCGCGAGGCGCTGACAAAGTTGATTTCCGAGATGTACTTGGTGACCACGCGCTGGTTGCCGAGTTGGACAATCGCGTAGATCGCCGCTTCTTCGTCGATCCAGCGCAGCAAGCTGCCGCCGAACAGGGTGCCGTTGGGGTTGAGGTCTTCGGGTTTTACCCATTTGCGGGTGTGGAAGTTCATGATCACTCCAAAGCGTCTTGCCAAATGATGGGCAACATCATGGCAGAGCCAGGGCCCAAGCTCTATGAGCCATTAGCTATCAGGCCCATGAGCGATCTTCATGCCGCCGACAGAAAGGCTTGGGAAGTGCCGCTTACACGGCTATAATCGCCTCCGTTTCAAAACGGTCATCTTCGATTGATACCGTTCTCCCGCCACCTGTCCGAGGGGCGCTGCAGCAGGTTCAACCTGTCAGGCTCGGATGGGGCGTTGTCCGGCCTGGTTGCCCTGGCCTGATACTAAACGCACAACGGCGCCCATTCGCACCCTACGAATGGAGGCTCTCTATGAGCGCTGTAATGACGCCTGCTGATTTCAATGACTACAAAGTCGCCGATATGTCCCTCGCTGCTTGGGGCCGTCGCGAAACCTTTATCGCCGAATCCGAAATGCCAGCCCTGATGGGCCTGCGTCGCAAGTACGCCGCTGAGCAGCCGCTCAAGGGTGCGAAGATCCTCGGCTGCATCCACATGACCATCCAGACTGCCGTGCTGATCGAAACCCTGGTTGCATTGGGTGCCGAAGTGCGTTGGTCGTCCTGCAACATCTTCTCGACTCAAGACCAGGCCGCCGCCGCCATCGCTGCTGCCGGTATCCCGGTATTTGCCTGGAAAGGCGAGACCGAAGAAGAGTACGAGTGGTGCCTGGAGCAAACCATCCTCAAAGATGGCGCGCCTTGGGATGCCAACATGATCCTTGACGACGGCGGCGACCTCACCGAGCTGCTGCACAAGAAGTACCCGCAGATCCTCGACCGCGTCCACGGCGTCACCGAAGAGACCACCACCGGCGTACACCGCCTGCTGGACATGCTGGCCAAGGGCGAGCTGAAAATCCCGGCCATCAACGTCAACGACTCGGTGACCAAGAGCAAGAACGACAACAAGTACGGCTGCCGTCACAGCCTGAACGATGCGATCAAGCGCGGCACCGACCACCTGCTATCGGGCAAGCAAGCCCTGGTAATCGGCTACGGTGACGTGGGCAAGGGTTCGTCCCAGTCGTTGCGTCAGGAAGGCATGATCGTCAAGGTCTCCGAAGTTGACCCGATCTGCGCCATGCAAGCCTGCATGGACGGTTTCGAAGTGGTTTCGCCGTTCATCAACGGCCAGAACGACGGCACCTCCGCCTGCATCGACGCAGCCCTGCTGGGCAAGATCGACCTGATCGTCACCACCACCGGTAACGTGAATGTGTGCGATGCAAACATGCTCAAGGCCCTGAAGAAGCGCGCCGTTGTCTGCAACATCGGTCACTTCGACAACGAGATCGACACCGCTTTCATGCGCAAGAACTGGGCATGGGAAGAAGTAAAGCCTCAGGTACACAAGGTTCACCGTACCGGCGCTGGTGATTTCGACCCACAGAACGATGACTACCTGATCCTGCTGGCCGAAGGCCGCCTGGTGAACCTGGGCAACGCCACTGGCCACCCAAGCCGCATCATGGATGGCTCGTTCGCCAACCAGGTACTGGCGCAGATCTTCCTGTTCGAACAGAAGTACGCCGACCTGTCGCCCGCCCAGAAAGCCGAGCGCCTGACCGTGGAAGTACTGCCCAAGAAACTCGACGAAGAAGTGGCCCTGGAAATGGTCCGCGGCTTCGGCGGCGTGGTGACTCAACTGACCAAGACCCAGGCCGACTACATCGGCGTGACGGTTGAAGGTCCGTTCAAGCCGCACGCTTACCGCTACTAAGTAACCGGCCCTCTCCTTGCCGCAGAGGGCTTGTGTGGGAGCGGGCTTGCTCGCGAATGCGGTGTGTCAGTTGATGTATAGGGTGACTGACACGCCCCTTTCGCGAGCAAGCCCGCTCCCACATTAAATCGGTGCATGACTTCCGGTATCCAAGTTTCATAGGGTTATTACCATGTCCCAAGACCGTCGCTACAGCTTCGAGTTCTTCCCGACCAAGACCGATGCTGGGCATGAAAAACTGATGACCACTGCCAAGCAGTTGGCCAGCTTCAGCCCTGATTTCTTCTCCTGCACCTACGGCGCTGGCGGTTCGACCCGTGACCGCACGATCAACACCGTGTTGCAGCTGGAAAGTGAAGTCAAAGTTCCAGCCGCTCCGCACTTGTCGTGCGTGGGCGACAGCAAGGCCGACCTGCGTAGCCTGCTGACCCAATACAAAGCCGCCGGCATCAAGCGCATCGTTGCGCTGCGTGGCGACCTGCCATCGGGTATGGGCATGGCCAGCGGAGAGCTGCGCTACGCCAACGACCTGGTGAGTTTCATCCGCGAAGAAAGTGGTGATCACTTCCATATCGAAGTGGCCGCTTATCCGGAGATGCACCCCCAGGCGCGCAATTTCGAAGACGATTTGCAGAATTTCGTGCGCAAGGCCAATGCCGGCGCCGACAGCGCAATCACCCAGTACTTCTTCAACGCCGACAGCTACTTCTACTTCGTCGAGCGTGTACGGGCGATGGGCGTGAACATCCCCATCGTGCCGGGCATCATGCCCATCACCAACTACAGCAAGCTGGCGCGCTTCTCCGACGCCTGCGGCGCCGAGATCCCACGCTGGGTGCGCAAGCAACTGGAAGCCTATGGCGATGACGTCAAAAGCATCCAGGCGTTCGGCGAGCAGGTCATCACCGAGATGTGTGAGCAATTGTTGCAAGGTGGTGCACCAGGGTTGCATTTCTATACCCTGAACCAGGCTGAACCCAGCCTTGCCATCTGGAACAACCTCAAGCTGCCACGTTAACGCTTGACCAGTTGTACCAAGGCCCTCGTTCTGACGAGGGCCTTTGTCGTTTTACGTTACCCACGGAACCCCGCAGTCCATGAATACAGTGCCCCCGACGTCCCGCCCGCAACTGGTCTACCTGGTCTTCGGCGCCGACACCTACCATCAGGAAGCCGTATTCAGCATCGCCAGCGCACTGGCGTTCCTGCAGGACACCCCGGACGCGAACATCGACATCCAGGTATTTAGCGACAACCCCGAGCCCTATCGCCTGTTGCCGGTGCGCGTGCGCCCATTGGACGAGGCCACCCGCAAGCGCTGGAGCGAGCCTCACGGCTATCACTTTCGCACCAAACACGTGGTGCTGCGCCAAGTGCTGCAAGAATCCCCGGTGGCGCTGCTGATCGACACCGACACTTTCTTCCATCATTCGCCCATGGCCCTGTTCGAACGCGTACAGCCCGGCACCCTGTTGTGCAACGCCTTCTACACCAAGTACGGCGACAACCACGAAAGCATCCTGTACACCGCCCTGCGCCAGCGCCTGCTGGACATGGGCGTGGCTGACGATGACATGATGACCCTCAACTCCGGCGTCATGGGCCTGACCCAACAGGATGCGCACATCCTCGACCGCTCCATCGAGTTGATGGATGAACTGTTTCCCCATGCCCAGGGCGCCTACACCCTGGAAGAGTTCTGCCTGTCCATCGCCGCTTACCGCACCGTGAAGGTGCGCGATTGCCCGGACCTGATCCATCATTACTGGAGCCGCAAACAGCTGTTCCGGGCCAAGGTCAAGGCGTGGATCGCCAAGCACGCCAGCGCGCCCACCAGTGCGCAAGCCCTGGCCGATACGCGCCAGGTCTCCTCGCACCTGCCGCGCCCGCCGCGTTTGCAGCGTTTGATGTACAAGCTGATCACCCTGCTGCTGCCCAAGCATCAGCAACAGTTCATCCGCGAGATTCTTTACGGCTGCTACGAACACGAAAACGAGTTCGACCAGGCGTGCGGCCCGGTCTGGTGGGACAAGGCCCGACAAAACCAGGAAGAACGCCAGAAGCGCCCGCTTGATGCCCACCAGCTGGAACACTGGTTCGCCAACCCCGTGGTGCGTTTGATTCTGGGTGAGCGCCGCGCCGCGATCCAGGAACACCTGCTGAACGCTCCCGCGAAGTAAGACCGCCCTCCAATGCGCGTGCCAGAGCTTCTCTTTCTGTGGGCAGCGTCGTAACCTCAGGGTATGCCCGTCCTCTTCAAGCTGTTGACCGCTGTGCTGTTTTCTTGCCTGAGCCTGGCCGCTCATGGCGAGAAGCTGCGCATTGTCACCGAACCCTGGGCGCCCTATGTCTACGAAGACAACGGCACCATGGCCGGCCTGGATTACGAAACCACCCTGATCGTGTTCCAGCGCCTGGGGGTGCAGGTGCAATGGCAGTTCCTGCCCTGGAAGCGCTGCCTGGCGATGCTCGAGCAGGGCCACGCCGACGGCGCGCTGGATATTTTCCACAGCCAAGAGCGCGACGCCTTGCTGCTCTATCCCAGCGAGCCGTTGTCGGAAGTCGAATTTGTCTTGTTCTATGCCAACGACCGCCCCCACCCCGCCGCCACCCTCGACGACCTGCGCGGCCTGACAGTTGGCGTTTCCCCCGGCTACCTCTATGGCGACGCGTTCAGTGGGTCCAACACCTTCGAGCGTGAACCTGCGCCCAGCCATGAGGCCAATTTTGGCAAGCTCATGCTGGGGCGCGTCGATATGGTGGTGACTGACCGGCGCGTGGGGCACTACGTGATCAAGGCGCTGGGCCTGGAAGGTAAGGTCAGCCAGGCGTCGGTGGTGGTCAGTCGCCAGCAGCAATTTCTTGCGGTACGTCGTGGCGCAGGCATGGACCTGCTGGTGCAACGCTTTGCCGCCGAGCTCAAGCGCTTCAAGCAAGAGCCGGCCTATGCCACCTTGAGTGCTAAATATGGCCGGATGCACGAGCAAACGGCCCCCATACCGGCCCCCGAACACGCCGTTGAGCAGCAGGAAAGCAGCGCGCAGTGATTGCTCTGTTATACTGCGGCCTTTCCGCCAGGCTTACGCCCGGCCGCTCGGGTCTTGAAAACGGCACCCAACCCAGCTACTGCGCAGCTTTGCGGCCCGCGCGAGCCGGTGGAGTGCCCGCCAGACACAGCAGGACCGGACGGGGTTGCGCTCCCCTAAGCGCCATTCACGCCCGGCAAGATTATCCCTTTGGGCCAAGCCCTAACTAAAACAGGATTACTCATGTCCTTTGCTTCCCTCGGTCTCTCCGAGGCTTTAGTCCGCGCCATCGAGGCAGCGGGCTATACCGAGCCTACTCCGGTGCAACAGCGGGCCATTCCCGCCGTGTTGCAAGGTCGCGACCTGATGGTCGCGGCTCAGACAGGTACTGGTAAAACCGGCGGTTTCGCCCTCCCGATCCTGGAGCGGTTGTTTCCCAACGGTCACCCGGACAAATCCCAACGTCACGGCCCGCGCCAACCGCGTGTACTGGTCCTGACCCCAACCCGCGAACTCGCAGCCCAAGTGCACGACAGCTTCAAGCTGTATGCCCGCGACTTGAAGTTCGTCAGCGCCTGCATCTTCGGCGGCGTCGGCATGAACCCACAGGTTCAGGCCATGTCCCGTGGCGTCGACGTGCTGGTGGCCTGCCCGGGTCGCTTGCTCGACCTGTGCGGCCAAGGCAGCGTCGATTTGTCCCACGTGGAAATCCTCGTGCTGGACGAAGCCGACCGCATGCTCGACATGGGCTTTGTCCATGACGTGAAAAAGGTCCTCGCCCGCCTGCCGGCCAAACGTCAGAACCTGCTGTTTTCGGCAACGTTCTCCCAGGACATCACCGCCCTGGCTGGCAAGCTGCTGCACAACCCCGAGCGCATCGAAGTCACGCCACCGAACACCACGGTCGAGCGTATCGAGCAACGCGTGTTCCGCCTGGCAGCCAGCCACAAGCGCTCGCTGCTGGCGCACCTGATCACCCACGGTGCCTGGGAACAGGTGCTGGTGTTCACCCGCACCAAGCACGGCGCCAACCGCCTGGCCGAGTACCTGGACAAGCACGGCCTCACCGCCGTTGCCATCCACGGCAACAAGAGCCAGAACGCACGCACCAAAGCCCTGGCCGACTTCAAGGCCGGTACTGTGCGTATCCTGGTCGCTACCGATATCGCCGCACGCGGCCTGGATATCGACCAGTTGCCACACGTGGTCAACTTCGAGCTGCCAAACGTCGATGAAGACTATGTGCACCGTATCGGACGTACGGGCCGTGCCGGTCGTTCGGGCGAGGCCATTTCGTTGGTCGCGCCGGACGAAGAAAAACTGCTGAAAAGCATCGAACGCATGACCAAGCAGAAAATCGCCGACGGCGACCTGATGGGCTTCGATGCCAGCGCCGTGGAGGCCGAGAAGCCAGAAGCGCGCGAACGCCCAGACGTGCGTAACCCACGCAACCCACGCGGCCCCAAAGGCGATGGCCCGAACGGCGGCGGTGGTGGCGGTGGTCGTCGCGACAAAGGCAAGGACAAGGGCAAGGAAAAATCCGCGACCAGCAGCCGTGGCGAACGCCCGGCCCGTGAGCAGAAGCCCCGTGAAGGTACCCCGGCCCGCGAACAGCGCCAGCCGAGCCAGCCACCACGCGCCGCGGCCGACCGCGCCCCGGACGAGTTCCTTGACGACGATATCGATAACTTCGGTAACCGCGTCGACTACGTGCCCCAAGCCAAACCGGCCCAGGGCCGTGGCCGTCGTCCAGGGGCTCCGGCCCAGGGCGCAGGCGCTCCACGTAGCGGCCAGCCACAGGGCGGTCGCCAGAACGCCCCGCGCAACAGCAGCGGCGGCACCACCGGTACCCCGCCTGCCAAGCGCAGCGGCCCGCGTAATGGCGCACCGCGTGACGGCCAGGCCCGTCGCGAAGACTCGCGCAGCAACAACCGCCGCCCGGCCCGTGACGATCAGCCTCGCTCGTCCGAGCCTGCGGTACAAAACCCGCGTGGTGGCCCGGCGCCGAAGATCATCCACAAGGAGTCGAAAGCGGATCGCTTCCCGACACCTGAGCAGTTGGACCAACTGCCAGGCCGTCCTCGTGGTGAGAAACCAGCGCTGTTGACTCGCAACCGCTGATTTTCTGTGGGAGCTGGCTTGCCTGCGATGGCATCAACCCGGTGCACCTGATGTACCGAGGTGCCTGCATCGCAGGCAAGCCAGCTCCCACATTGACTGCATTTCAGACACAAAAAAACCGGATCTCAGAATCCGGTTTTTTTGTGTACAGGCAGAAATTACTTCTGCTTCACGCCTTCCAGCGAGATGTCCAAGTCGACAGTCTGCGAAGTCGGGCCTGGGCCTTTCACGCCGAAGTCGTTCAAGTCAATCGTGGTCTTGGCGTTGAAGCCGGCACGTTCGCCGCCCCATGGATCCTTGCCTTCACCGTTGAAGGTAGCCTTGAAGGTCACAGGCTTGGTCACACCGTGGAACGTCAGGTCGCCAGTCACATCAGCTGTCTTTTCGCCAGTGGATTTGACGGCGGTAGACACGAACTTGGCATCGGCAAATTTGGCCACATCGATGAAGTCTTTGCTGGCGATGTGCTTGTCACGTTCTGCGTGGTTGGACCACAGGCTGGCGGTTTTCACGTCGACCGCGATTTTGCTGGCTTCAGGCTTGGCTGCGTCCCAGCTGAAGGTGCCATCCCAGTCCTTGAAGGTACCGTGGATGTAGCTGTAGCCCAGGTGGCTGATTTTCCAATCGATAAAGGCGTGTTGGCCTTCTTTATCGATCTTGTAGTCAGCGGCCATCGCCGAACCTGCGGACAGCAGGGCAGAACCGATTGCCAGCGCAGCGAGTGTTTTTTTCAACATGCTTTCTATTCCTTGTGAGTCGAGGTTGAACATCAGGCTTTGCGTCCCAGCATTCGCGTAAGGGTCGCATCACGATCGATAAAGTGGTGTTTCAGTGCCGCCACGCCGTGCAAGCCGGCGAAGACCACCAACACCCAGGCCAGGTACAGGTGCACCCAACCGGCGGTATCTGCCTGGTCCGGTAGACCGGAAACCACGGCAGGAATTTCAAACAGACCAAACACCGGGATACCGACACCGTCTGCGGTGGAAATCAGGTAACCGGCAATCATCACGGCAAACAGCCCAACATAAAGGAATGCGTGCCCAAATGCGGCACCGATCCGCGTCATGCGGCTATAGCTGGTCAGCGGTGGTGGCGGCGGGCTGACCAGGCGCCAGACGATCCGCACCAGCATGATGGCGAACAGCGTGATGCCAATGCTCTTGTGCAAGTCGGGCGCATCTTTGCGCCAGGCGCTGTAGTAATCGAGACCGACCATCCACAAGCCCAAGGCAAATAAACCGAACACCACCAGGGCGACGCCCCAGTGCAGAACCATGCTGACCCAACCATAGCGGGCCGGCGAATTGCGTAGCTGCATGTACTTAATCCCGTAAGAACTGTGCCCAAGACTAGCGCTTTACCTATCGAATTAAAGCGGAAAATTTTGCTTTGAAATATCGAGAAATACGATAAAGAGGCTATGCATAATAAATTAACAAGGGATTAAGACTATTCCCAAGAAACGTGACAGACCGTCCTGCATTTACCGCGAATTTCCCCACAATGGCTTGTGAGCCAAGCCACCATTGCATAGGCTTGCGCGATTGTTTCGCCCGCGCAGGCAGCGGGACCGCTTCGAGGAGATCACCGATGGGCTTGAACAACCAGTGGATGCAACGCGACCTCGCGGTGCTGTGGCATCCCTGCACCCAGATGAAAGACCACCAGCAACTGCCGCTGGTGCCCATCAAACGCGGTGAAGGCGTATGGCTGGAAGACTTCGAAGGCAAGCGCTACCTCGACGCCGTCAGTTCCTGGTGGGTCAACGTATTCGGCCACGCCAACCCGCGTATCAACCAGCGCATAAAGGACCAGGTCGACCAGCTGGAACACGTGATCCTCGCCGGCTTCAGCCATCAGCCGGTGATCGAGCTGTCCGAGCGCCTGGTCGCGATGACGCCCGAAGGGCTGACCCGCTGCTTCTACGCCGATAACGGTTCGTCCTGCATCGAAGTGGCGCTGAAGATGAGCTTTCACTACTGGCTCAACCGCGGTCAGCCGAATAAAAAGCGCTTCGTCACCCTCACCAACAGTTACCACGGCGAAACCATCGCCGCGATGTCGGTGGGTGACGTGCCGCTGTTTACCGAGACCTACAAGGCGCTGCTGCTCGACACGATCAAGGTGCCGAGCCCGGACTGCTACCTGCGCCCCGAAGGCATGAGCTGGGAAGAACACTCGCGCAACATGTTTCTGGCCATGGAACAGACCCTGGCCGAGCACCACGACACCGTTGCCGCCGTGATTGTCGAGCCGCTGATCCAGGGCGCCGGTGGCATGCGCATGTACCACCCGGTGTACCTCAAGCTGCTGCGCGAAGCCTGTGACCGCTATGGCGTGCATTTGATCCACGACGAAATCGCCGTGGGCTTTGGCCGCACCGGCAGCATGTTCGCCTGTGAACAAGCCGGCATCCGCCCGGACTTCCTGTGCCTGTCCAAGGCCCTTACCGGCGGTTACCTGCCGCTGGCCGCCGTGGTCACCACCGAAGAGGTCTACAGCGCCTTCTACGACGATTACCCCACCTTGCGCGCCTTCCTGCACTCCCACAGCTACACCGGCAACCCGCTGGCCTGTGCGGCGGCGTTGGCGACGCTGGATATCTTTGAAGAAGACAACGTCATCGAGAACAACAAGGCCCTGGCCCAGCGCATGGCCACCGCCACCGCGCACTTGGTGGACCACCCTCACGTATCCGAAGTGCGCCAGACCGGCATGGTGCTGGCCATCGAGATGGTGCAGGACAAAGCCACCAAGGCCGCCTACCCGTGGCAGGAGCGCCGTGGTTTGAAGGTTTTCGAGCACGCGTTGGAACGTGGTGCGTTGTTGCGGCCGTTGGGCAGCGTGGTGTATTTCCTGCCGCCGTATGTGATTACACCCGAACAGATCGACTTTCTGGCCGAAGTAGCCAGCGAAGGCATCGATATCGCCACTAACAGCAAGGTCAGTGTGGCGGTGCCCAAAGATTTTCACCCAGGCTTCCGTGATCCGGGTTGATTGCCCAAATCCTTGTAGGAGCGAGCTTGCTCGCGAAGGCATTCCAGGCGCACCGCTGCGTCGGATGTACATTTTTCGCGAGCAAGAACTAGGCGTCCCCCTCGCTCCTACATAACCCTCTGCAGAGAACAGAAATGAGACTGTCCCGCTTTTTCACCGACACCCCGCTGAGCCTCGGTGATCACGAATTGCCCGAAGCCCAGGCGCATTACATCAGCCGTGTGTTGCGCATGACTGAGGGCGATGCCGTGCAATTGTTCGACGGCTCTGGCCAGGAATTTCGTGGCACCTTGCTGGAAGTCGGTAAAAAACGCGTCACCGTGCAACTCACGGAAAGCTTTGCCGGCCAGGCCGAATCTCCCCTGCATATTCACCTCGGCCAGGGCCTGTCCCGGGGCGAGCGCATGGATTGGGCGATCCAGAAAGCCACTGAATTGGGCGTCAACGCGATCACACCGATCTTCAGCGACCGCTGCGAAGTACGCCTCAAGGACGAACGCGCCGACAAGCGTTTGCTGCACTGGCGCCAGGTAGCAATCAGCGCGTGCGAGCAATGTGGGCGTTCAACGGTGCCGGTGATTCACCCACCGCTCTTGCTGGCAGACTGGCTCAAGCAAACCGAGGCGGACTTGAAGCTGGTGCTGCACCCGGTGGCAGAGCCGATGATCAGCCACGCCAAGCCCTCCAGCCTGGCGTTCTTGATCGGCCCCGAAGGTGGGCTGACCGACAATGAAGTCGAGACCGCCCAGGGCGCCGGTTACCACGCCGCCCGCCTCGGCCCGCGGGTGTTGCGTACCGAGACCGCGCCCGTCGTCGCATTATCCGTCGCCCAACAACTCTGGGGCGACTTCTAACCTCACCCTGTAAACCCAAATCAACTGTGGGAGCTGGCCTGCCTGCTCCCACCGTTTTATCGGGTTACCCCAGGCTTACTCCACTGGGTCACTCACTGGCTTGGCGATGATCGCCTTCAACTCGCTGGTCATCGGGAACTCCAGGTTCAAGCCCTTGGGCGGAATCGGCTGCTCGAACCAGCGTTGGTAAATCCCGTTGATCTCTCCCGAGCGGTACAGATCGCCCAGGGTTTGGTTGACCACCGCCAGAAACTGCGGGTCATCCTTGCGCACCATGCAGCTGTAGATTTCCCGTGATTGCTCCTCGCCCACCACCACCCAATGATGCGGGTCCCTGGCCTTGGCGCGCTCGCCGTAGAGCAATGCGTCGTCCATATAGAACGCTACGGCCCGGCCAGTCTCGAGCATCTTGAACGCTTCGCCATGGTCCTTGGCACTGATCACGAACATATTGGCTTTGTGTTCAGCGTTATAACTTTTGAGGAAGCGCTCATTGGTGGTGCCGGCGGTGGTCACCACATTCTTGCCCGCAAGGTCGGCAAAGCCTTTGATCCCGCTGTCCTTGGCCGTGAGCAACTGGCCCTTTACGTAGATAAACCCGTAGGAGAACGCCACCTGCTTCTGCCGTTCAGCCGTCACGCCGGTGGAGCCGCACTCCAAATCCACAGTGCCGTTCTGCACCAGTGGGATCCGGGTTTGGGACGTCACCAGGTTGTACTTCACCTTGAGGTCGCCCACTGCGGTTTTCTGCTGGATACGCTCGACAATCTTGTTTGCCAGATCCACCGAGTAACCCATCGGTTTGCCACTGCTATCCCCCACGTAGGAAAACGGCACCGACGCATCGCGATAGCCCAGGGTGATGGACTTGGCGCTGGCGATCTTGCTCAACGTGCCCTCCAGCGGCGCTTCGGTTGCATGGGCCTGTGCGCTCAACAAAAGCCCCAGCGCGCAGCCGGTCAACAGGATCTTTTTCATTGTTATTCTCCGTTGGTCTTTGAGGTTATTTACGTACTGCTATCACGCTGATTTCCACCAGCACATTCGGTCGTGCCAGTTCTGCCTGCAGGGTGGTGCGCGTGGGCGCCATGCCTGGCGAGAGCCATGCGGACCAGACTTCATTCATCGGTGCAAAACCGGTACCGATGTCCTTCAGGTAAATCGTCGCGTTGAGTAAATGGTCCTTATCGCTGCCCGCCTCGGCCAGCAGCGTGTCGATCCTGGCCAGCACTTCGCGGGTCTGGGTGGCCACATCCAGGCCGTCGCCGGGGACCTGGCCCGAAAGAAACACCAGGTCCTTGAACGTCACGGCACCGCTGAGTCGTTCGTTGCTATTAATTCGGGTGATGGTCATGGCTGCATCCTCAAGCGGCGCGGGGCGTCAGGCCCTGCATATCAATGGAAGGGGTGCGCTGGTCGATCAACTCGGCCAATAGTTGGCCGCTGCCGCAGGCCAGGGTAAAGCCAAGGGCACCGTGGCCCAGGTTCAGCCACAGGTTGCGATAGCGGCTGGCACCAATCAGCGGCACGCCCGTTGGCGTGGCCGGGCGCATGCCAGCCCATTCGAGCGCGTGTGCGTAGTCAGCTGCATGGGGAAATGTCTCTACTGCCTGGCGCTTCATCAACGCCAGACGCGAAGGCTCAAGGCCGGCATCAAATCCCACAATATCCACCATGGCCGCGACCCGAAGTTGCTCACCGAGACGCGCGTAGACGATCTTGCGGTCGTAGTCGGTGATGCTCACGTTCGGCGCCTGGTGTTGCGGGCCAATCGGCACGCTCAGGCTGTAGCCCTTGAGCGGATATACGGGCAGTGACAGCCCCGGCAGTGCCAACTCAGCGCTGCGATAACCGGCCGCGAGCACCAACTGCTCGACCGGCATTACCTCGTCACCCAGTTCGATGGCCTGTACCGCACCGCCAGCATGGCGCAACCCGGTGACCTTGCGCCCGAGCAAGAACCGGCAACGCCCCGACGCGTCAAGACGGGCCGCCAACTGCCGGCAAAAAGCGTGGCAATCCCCCACCTCCTCATTCGGCGTATAGATGCCACCGACAAAGCCACCGTCCGCCAATGCGGGCTCCAGGCGAGCGCACTCAACAGACGACAACACCTGTTGCTGCAGGAAATTTGTGACCTTGGCGCGCGCATGTTCAAAGGTGCTGGCGCTGCGAAACATCACCAGCTTGCCATTGCGCCGCCAGTCGAAGCCGCCCAGGCGATCATCCTCGCGCCACTGCTGTAACGTGCTCTGACTCAGGGTAGCCAGGCGCAGAAGATGGGCACCGTTACGCCGGTTGACCGAACCCCGGCACGCGCCGATAAAGGCCGCCATCCAGCGCCATTGCTGTGGGTCGAGGCGGGGTCGCAACTTCAAGGGCGAGTCGCCCCGCAGCAACCACCCGATTGCCTGCAAGGGCACGCCCGCGTCGGCCAGCGGCGCAACATAACGATAAGACAGTTGCCCACCGTTGGCGAAACTGGTTTCGCTGCCCAAGGTGCCACGGGCATCGATCAGTGTGACCTCATGGCCAGCCCGCACCAACGCATAAGCGCTGGCCAAGCCGATAACCCCACCGCCGATGATGCAAACCTGCCTGGCCATCCCAGCCCCCAACCGTTGATTAAGAGCGCTCAGCGTAGAGCCAGGTGACAGGTCACCGACAATGAATAAAGATGGCTCACCTATAAACAAAGGTTATGGGACTCGCCATGCGCTTGCGTCATATCGAAATCTTCCAGGCCATCCGTCAGACCGGCTCCATCAGTGCCGCCGCGCAGTTGCTGCACGTCTCGCAACCGGCGGTGACCAAAGTGCTGCAGCACGCCGAGCTGCAGTTGGGCTTTGCGTTATTCCTGCGGGTACGGGGTAAATTGCAACCCACCCCGGAAGCCCTGGCGCTGGAACGCGAAGTCGAGAAAGTCAGCGCAAGCCTGCAAGGCGTGCGGCGCCTGGCGAAAAGTTTGCGCCGCGAACCGGGACAAAGCATTCGCATCGGCGCAATCCCGGCGCTGGCGCTGGCGCTGCTACCGCCGGCGGTCCTGGAATGGAAGCGCGATTACCCGGACATTGCCTGTGAACTGTCCAGTGACCATAGCCACGAGCTGGTGCAAAAGCTGTTGATGCGCGAGATCGACCTGGCGCTGACGCTCAACTTTTCCGGGCATCCGGGGCTTACCACTCAAGTACTGGCCAACGGCGTGCTGGTGGCATTGGCGTCCAAAGGCTATTGGCCGGACGCCGAACAGCATCAGCCCCTGCCGTTGGCCGAACTGGCCGGTGCGCCCTTGATCGGCCTCTCCAGCGCTGACCCTCTGGCCGCCAAGCTGGAGAGTTATCTGGAAAGCGTCGACCCGCCACCACGAGTGACGATCTCGGTGCAGACCTACTCACTGGCCCGCGCGATGGTCGAATCCGGCGCGGGCCTGACCGTGATCGATCCGTTCACAGCATTGGGTGCTTCAACGGCCACCACCCATATCCGAACGCTCACCCCGCCGCTGCCGATTACCCTCTACGCGCTGACCCGTGCCAACGAACCTCCACCGCATATGCTGGCCAAGCTGCTAGAGATTTTTGGTAGCCGCGCCCAGGTGTTACTGGAACGCCTTTAAGTGTGGGAGCCGGGCTTGCCCCCTCCCACAATCAGAGCACGTAATGCATGATCGCCACGAAATGCAGCAGGCTGCCGCCAATCACAAACAAATGCCAGATGCCATGGGAATGGCGCAAGCGATCCTCCAGGGCAAAAAAGATAATGCCTACGGTGTACAGCACCCCACCGGACGCCAACCAGATAAAACCGGCCGTGCCCAGCGCCGCCATCAGTGGCTTGACCGCCACCAGGACGATCCAGCCCATCACGGCGTAGATCACGATGGACAGAATCCGCGCCTCCGAGCGTGGCTTGATCTCCTGCAGGATGCCGATCACCGCCAGCCCCCACACAATCCCGAACAGCGTCCAGCCCCACGGCCCGCGCAGGGTCACCAGGCAGAACGGTGTGTAGCTGCCGGCGATCAACAGGTAAATGGAAAAGTGATCGACCTTCTGCATGATCGCTTTTCGCCGGCCCCGCACGCTGTGGTACACCGTTGACGCGCTGTACAGCACCATCAGGGTAAAGCCATAAATCGCCACGCTGACGATCTTCCAGGGGCTGCCGTCCAGGCTCGCCACCACCAACATCCACACGGCGCCAATACAGGCCGCGACTGCACCGAGCAAATGGCTCCAGGCGTTGAATCGTTCCCCGTGGTACATCTGTCACTGACCTCCCGTCACCCTCAAGAACAGGCGGACAAGCGTCCAGCCTTGCGCATCAGAGTGCAAGCGGCACGTGACGTTCCGGCGACGACGGCGGCGTTTACGGGCACAATCGAGCGCAATCGAACAAGAGCCCACGGCCATGCTGATCGACGAAGAATTCACCCTCAAGAAACTGGAGATCTTCCTGGCGTTCATGCGCACCGGCAACCTGGCCCGCGCCGCCGCCGAGCTGCAAACCAGCAATGTCAGCGTGCACCGCGCCATCCACTCCCTGGAAAATGCCCTGCGCTGCCCGCTGTTCAAACACGAAGGGCGCAACCTCACCCCGCTGGAAAGCGCCTACGTGCTCGAAGAGCGTGCGCAGAAACTGGTGGCTGATGTGGTCGACAGCGTGCGCCTGACCCGCGAAGCCGCTGGGTTCTCGGCCGAACGTTTCAAGCTCGGCTCGCTGTATTCGCTCACGGTCAAGACCGTGCCGCAATTGATCATGGGCCTGAAAATCCGGCGCAGCGAACTCAATATCGACCTGATCCTGGGCTCCAACTTCGACCTGCTCTACAAGCTCAAGAACATGGAAGTGGACGCGATCCTCATCTCCCTCGACGAACACGCCCACGACCCCGACTGTGAGCAGATCGCGCTGTTCAGCGATGACATCTTCCTCGCCACCCCGGCCGACTCGCCCCTGGACCGCAATCAGGAAATCGACCTGGCCGACGTGCGCGATGCCACCTTCATCACCCTCACCCAGGGCTTCGCCACGCATCAGGACGGCAACCGAGTGTTCCATCAGGCAGGGTTCGAACCGAAGGTGGCGATGCAGGTGAACGATATCTTCACCTTGCTGAGCATGGTCAGCTCAGGGGTGGGTTATGCGCTGCTGCCCGGGCGGATCGCGGCGGTGTATGAGAACCGCGTGAAGCTGATACCGCTGCAGCCCAGGTATCGGTTGCAGCAGCAGATCGGTGTGGTGTTTTTGAAAGCCAAAGAGCGCGATCCGAACTTGCTGGCGTTGTTGGCGGAGTGTCGGATGTATGCCAATCGCCAGGTTTGAGGCCGCCATCGCACAACTTCGGCACGACGCTAAACCTGTGGCGAGGGAGCTTGCTCCCGTGACGATTAGACAGCCGATGCCAATCTACCAGACACCCCACGATCCAACTGTGGGAGCTGGCTTGCCTGCGAAGACGGCCTAACAGTCAACACAGCTGGATTGTGTACATATCCATTCCTGCGGTAACGGCTACTTAGGGTTCCGCCCTGACGTGAACTGCCCCCCGAATGTTGGACACCTGCCCCCTCGGGAGAGTGTTCCATGACGAAATACAACCTAGCGCTCAAGCAATCATTGATTGAAGAGTGCCTGTCTGCCAGTAGTGTTCATGAGGTGGCC
>NZ_MVOJ01000041.1:0-52005 GCF_002018845.1 Pseudomonas sp. MF6394 | reverse complement strand
GGCCCCCCAAATCACTGGCGGATTACGGGCACACCGAGCCTAAGCGAGGTGCCGAGTGGTGGGGCGAGGACCTTTTGGTTACTTTTGGGTCCTTCCAAAAGTGACCCGCTGTCAGAGCGGAACCCTAAGTGGCCGTTACCGCAGGAATGGATATGTACACGGATAACAGTGTCGCCTGCCAGGCCGCCTTCGCGAGCAAGCCCGCTCCCACAGTAGGATCGTTGTCGTGTCAGGTAGCTGGGCGTCGGCTGTCAGGCCGCCATCGCAGGCAAGCCAGCTCCCACACTAGGATCGTTGGGGTGTCAGGTAGCTGGGCGTCGGCTGGCAGGCCGCCATCGCAGGCAAGCCAGCTCCCACACTAGGATCGTTGGGGGTCAGGTAGCTGGGCGTCGGCTGGCAGGCCGCCATCGCAGGCAAGCCAGCTCCCACACTAGGATCGTTGGGGTGTCAGGTAGCTGGGCGTCGGCTGGCAGGCCGCCATCGCAGGCAAGCCAGCTCCCACACTAGGATCGTTGGGGGTCAGGTAGCTGGGCGTCGGCTGGCAGGCCGCCATCGCAGGCAAGCCAGCTCCCACACTAGGATCGTTGGGGTGTCAGGTAGCTGGGCGTCGGCTGTCAGGCCGCCATCGCAGGCAAGCCAGCTCCCACAACTGGCTCACCGCAGGGCTCGATTACAATGAAACCGGCGCCCGTTCGCACAGTGTATTAAGCGCCGCCGCCCACTGCGGCTCATCATTCAGACAAGGCACCAACACCAACTCCTCGCCCCCCGCTTCACGAAATTGGTCGCGACCGCGATCACCAATTTCCTCCAACGTCTCAATGCAATCGGCGACAAACGCCGGGCACATCACCAACAGCTTCTTCACGCCTTGCTGCGCCAATGCCTCAAGGCGCGCCTCGGTGTAGGGTTCGATCCACTTGGCCCGCCCCAGGCGGGACTGGAACGCCACCGACCACTTACCCTCCGGCAAACCCAACCGCGCGGCCACGTCCCGCGCCACGCTGAAGCACTGCGCGCGATAACAAGTGGCAAGCACCTCGGGGGATGCATTCTTGCAGCAATCGGCGTCCTTGAAGCAGTGCTGGCCCGTGGGGTCGAGCTTGGTCAGGTGACGCTCAGGCAAACCATGGAAACTGAGCAGCAAGTGATCGTAATCCTGCTCCACATAAGCGCGCACACTCGCCGCCAGCGCATCCAGGTACTCAGGCTGATCGTAGAACGGTTGCAGGATCGAAAACTGCACATTCAGTTGCTTGTCGCGCACCACTCGCTTGGCTTCCTCTACCACCGTAGTCACGGTGCTGTCGGCAAACTGCGGGTACAACGGCGCCAGTGTGATTTTTTGAATACCCTGGGCGGCCAGGCGCGTCAGGACCGTTTCCAGGGACGGCTCGCCATAACGCATCGCCAGTTCCACCGGGCCCTGGGTCCACTGCGCGGTCATTTGCTGTTGCAGGCGGCGGCTTAAAACCACCAGCGGCGAACCCTCGTCCCACCAGATCGACGCATAGGCATGGGCCGATTGCTCGGGGCGCTTGATCAGGATCAGCGACACCAGCAAGCGCCGCACCGGCCACGGCAGGTCGATCACATAAGGGTCCATCAGGAACTGATTGAGGTAGCTGCGCACATCGGCCACGGAGGTGGACTTTGGCGAACCCAGGTTGACCAGTAACAACGCGTGATCGGTCATGCAACATCCTATCTTTAGAGGCGGCTGGACAAGTCGTCCAGAGCCGCACGCAACTCAGTGAACTGGAAAGTGAAACCTGCGGCCTGCAGCCGTTCAGGCAAAGCCTTTTGCCCGCCCAGCAACAAGCCGGACAACTCACCCAGGCCAACCTTCAACGCAAATGCCGGCATCGGCATGAACGCCGGGCGGTGCAGCACCTGGCCCAGGGTCTTGGCAAACTCGCGGTTACGCACCGGGTGTGGCGCGCAGGCATTATAAGGACCGTTGGCGTCTTGCTTGTGCAGAAGAAAATCAATCAGGGCGATTTGATCCTTGATATGCACCCAGGGCATCCACTGCCGCCCATTGCCAATCGGCCCGCCCAGCGCCAGTTTGAACGGCAGCAGCAGGCGCGACAAAAAGCCGCCCTCGGCAGACAGCACCAACCCCGTACGCACCAGCACCACGCGAATGCCCAGGGCTTCGGCACGCTGGGCGGTTTCCTCCCAGGCGATACACAACTGGCTGGGGAAATCATCCTGCACCGGGCCGTTGGCTTCGGTCAGTTCGCGCTCGCCGCCATCGCCGTACCAACCCACCGCAGAACCGGAGATCAGCACCGCCGGTTTCTGCTCCAGGCTTTCCATCCAGGCCAGCAAGGTTTCGGTGAGGTGAATGCGACTGTTCCACAACAACGCCTTGCGCTTGTGGGTCCAAGGCCGGTCGGCAATAGGCGCGCCTGCCAGGTTGACCACCGCGTCCACCGCGCCAATCACCTCTTGCAAACGCGCCACCCCAAGCACCTGTGCACCACACACCTGGGCGACCGTTTCCGGTTGCCGGCTCCATACGGTCAGGCGATGCCCTTGTGCGAGCCAGTGCTTGCAGAGTTGGCGACCGATCAAGCCGGTACCGCCGGTCAGCAAAATATGCATGGGACTCTCCTCATGTAACGTTCGCCGCCGCTCACTGGTCTATTTTATAAGCAGGGATCAATTTGATAATGGAGCGTGACGGGGGTTTAAGCCTTAGCTTAACCATAGGTCACGCCACACAATCAGGCACGCCAAAACTTATACCAAAAAACAATATTGTACAGCTATTGGTGTCGGCGTAGTCTGTACCCAACGGTAGAACGAGGCCTCCCATGACTGTTCCCATCGCGATCATTGGTACCGGCATCGCCGGTCTCTCCGCCGCCCGAGCGTTACAAGACGCCGGGCACGCAGTACAACTTTTCGATAAAAGCCGCGGCAGCGGTGGCCGCATGTCCAGCAAGCGCAGCGACGCCGGCGCGCTGGACATGGGCGCGCAATACTTCACCGCCCGCGACCGCCGCTTCGTCAACGAAGTGCAGCGCTGGCAGAGCAACGGCTGGGCCGAGCAGTGGAAGCCGCAGTTGTATAACTTCAAGTCCGGGCAACTGACGCCCTCCCCCGATGAGCAGATCCGCTGGGTGGGCACGCCGCGCATGAGCGCCATCACTCGCGCCCTGCTCGACGACTTGCCAGTGGAGTTCGGTTGCCGCATCACCGAAGTCTTCCAGGGCACGCAGCACTGGAACCTGCTCGACGCGGACGGCGGCAATCACGGCCCTTTCAGCCATGTGATCATTGCCACGCCGGCGCCCCAAGCCACCGCCCTGCTGGCCGCCGCGCCCAAGCTGGCGAGTGCCGCCGCCGGGGTGAAGATGGACCCGACCTGGGCCATCGCCCTGGCATTCGACAAGCCCCTGGATACGCCGATGGAGGGCTGCTTCGTGCAAGACAGCCCCCTCGACTGGCTGGCGCGCAACCGCAGCAAGCCTGGGCGCGACACCACCCTCGACACCTGGGTGCTGCACGCCACCAGCGCCTGGAGCAAGGCCCATCTGGACCTGTCCAAGGAAGCGGTGATCGAACACCTGCACGGCGCCTTTGCCGAATTGCTGCACAGCGCCATGCCCGCGCCGTCGTTCAGCCTGGCGCATCGCTGGCTCTACGCACGCCCCTCCAGCAGCCATGAGTTCGGTGTGCTGGCCGACGCCGACCTGGGCTTGTTCGTCTGCGGCGACTGGTGCCTGTCCGGTCGGGTGGAAGGTGCCTGGTTGAGTGGCCAGGAAGCGGCGCGACGCTTGATCGAGCACCTGCAATGAACCGCATCAACCCCGCCAAACTGCTGCTGTCAAAATGGACGGCAGCCCATCCGCGCCACAAGGAAAAACACTTCTTGGTCACCGAGTTGTTCCGTGACGACGAGGGCACGGTGCTGGACATCGAACTGCAGGCCGTCCTCACCCGGCGCGCCGAACGCCTGCCCTGGGAGACGTTGAAAAACGCTGAAGACTGGAAAATCGGCTGGAAATAACGCACCCGCACAAACCTGTACAAATTATTTGACTTGTACAACATCGAGCCTATGATGAGATTTAGTTGTACAAGATTTTTAGCTTGTACAGGATTCTTGCAGAGGTTTGCTTATGTCCAGCCATGTGAAACCGAAGATCGCCATCAGCGCCTGCCTTCTGGGTGAGAACGTGCGCTTCAATGGCGGGCATAAACAGTCCCTGCTGTGCAGCCAGACCCTCAGTGACTATTTCGATTTTGTCCCACTGTGCCCTGAAGTTGCCATCGGCCTGGGCATTCCTCGGCAAGCGATCCGCCTGGTCGGGGACCCCGACCATCCGCAGGCCGTGGGCAGCGTAAACCCTGCGCTCAATGTCACGCAGCCACTGGACGACTATGGCCAGCAAATGGCCCGGGAACACACCGATCTGTGCGGCTACATCTTCATGCAAAAGTCACCGTCCTGCGGCCTGGAGCGCGTCAAGGTGTACCGCGACAACGGCACGCCTGTTGACGGTGGCGGGCGCGGCATTTACGCCCAGGCGTTTTGTGCTCGCCACCCCAACCTGCCGGTGGAAGAAGACGGTCGCCTGAACGACCCGGTGCTGCGGGAAAACTTCCTCACCCGCGTATTCGTGTACGCCAGTTGGCAGCAACTAATGGCCGACGGGCTTACCCGTCACCGCTTGCTGACGTTTCACTCGCGCTACAAGTACCTGCTGATGGCCCACAGCCCGGCGCATTACAAAAGCCTGGGCCACTTGCTCGGCAGCATGGGCAAAGGCATTGACCTGCCAGCGTTGGCCGACGGCTATTTCAGCGAACTGATGGCGGGCCTGAAAAAATGCGCGACGCGCGGCACCCATACCAATGTGCTGCAACACATCAGTGGCTACCTCAAGCAGGCCATCAGTGCCGATGACAAACAGGAAATGCAGACCGTTATCGGCCAATACCGCCACGGCATCGTGCCGCTGGTGGTGCCGCTGACCCTGCTCAAGCACCACTTTCGCCAACACCCGGACCGCTACATCGCGCAGCAGGCCTACCTGCAACCGCACCCGGAAAACCTCAGCCTGCGTAATGCGATCTAACCCATGAAACCTGCCCTGCTCGACGAACCCGGCGAAGACCTCGCCCACGCCCTGGAAAACGGCTGGCTGCCGATCCGCGAGGTGGCGCGCCAGACCGGCGTGAACGCGGTGACGCTGCGCGCGTGGGAGCGCCGCTATGGCCTCATCGTGCCCCAGCGCACCCCCAAAGGGCATCGGTTGTTCAGCGCCGAACATGTGCAACGCATCCAGGCCATCCTCACCTGGCTCAATCGCGGCGTGCCGGTCAGCCAGGTCAAGGGGCTGATCGACTCCGCCCAAGGCAGCCCGGAGCCGATGGAAAACGAGTGGCAGAGTCTGCGCCAGCACTTGGTGAGTGCTATCAGTGAACTGGCCGAGCGCCGGGTCGATGACGCGTTCAACCAGGCCATGGCGCTGTACCCGCCGCGCACCCTGTGCGAGCAACTGATGCTGCCGCTGCTCAACGAGCTGGAACAACGCTGGCAAGGCCAGTTCGGCGCGCAGATGGAGCGGGTGTTTTTCCTGTCCTGGTTGCGCAGCAAGTTCGGTGCACGGATCTATCACAACAATCGCCAACTCCACGGCGCGCCGCTGTTGCTGGTCAATCATTCCGACCTACCCCTGGAACCGCACCTGTGGCTCAGCGCCTGGTTGGCCAGCAGTGCCGATTGCCCGGTGGAAGTGTTCGATTGGCCGCTGCCGGTCGGCGAACTGGCCTTGGCGGTGGAACACCTGCAACCGCGTGCGGTGCTGCTGTATTCGAGCAAGGCCCTGCAGGTGCCGGCACTCAGCAAACTGTTGGGCGGCATTAGTTGCCCCACGGTGATTGCCGGACCAACGGTGTGCATCCACCACGCCGAGTTGGGCGTATTAACCCAAGACATCCCTGAGTTGTCCGTGGCCGAGGACCTGTTGTCGGCCCATCAATTATTGATCCAGCGTGGAATTGTCTAAATGCATTTGATCTGGCTGCGCACCGACTTGCGCCTGCACGACAACACTGCCCTGGCTGCCGCGAGCCAGCGCGGCCCCGTCGCGGCTGTTTACCTGATCACACCCGAGCAATGGCTGGCCCACGATGACGCACCGTGCAAAGTCGATTTCTGGCTGCGCAACCTGCAACACCTGAGCCAGGCACTGGGCAACCTCAACATCCCGCTGTTAATCCGCCACGCAGCGACCTGGGACCAGGCGCCGACGGTGTTGAGCCAACTGTGCCGCGAGCTGTCGGTGGAGTCGGTACACGTCAACGAGGAATACGGCATTCACGAAAGCCGCCGCGACCGCGCCGTGGCCCAGGCCCTGGAAGCGGACGGCGTGACCTTCCACAGCTACCTGGACCAGCTGTTTTTCCAGCCGGGCAGCGTGCTGACCAAGACCGGCACCTACTTCCAGGTGTTCAGCCAGTTCCGCAAGGTCTGCTACAGCCGCCTGCACAGCGCCCTGCCCCGCGTGGTGCCGACGCCAAAGGCCCAGGCCGAACTTGGCGTGAAGAGCGACCCTGTGCCGACGACAGTCGAAGGTTTCCAAACACCCAGCGAAACCTTGCGTGCGCTCTGGCCCGCAGGCGAAGACGAAGCGCGCCGTCGCCTCGATGCTTTCGCCGATCAGCAGATCAGCTATTACAAGGACGAACGCGACTTCCCAGCCAAGCCCGGCACCAGTCAGCTTTCTGCCTACCTGGCCGCCGGTGTGGTTTCGCCGCGCCAGTGCTTGCACGCCGCGCTGCAAACCAACCAGGGCGAGTTCGAAAGCGGCGACATCGGCGCCATCACCTGGATCAACGAGCTGCTGTGGCGCGAGTTCTACAAACACATCCTGGTCGGCTACCCACGGGTTTCCCGCCACCGCGCGTTTCGCCCGGAAACCGAAGCGCTGGCTTGGCGCAAGGCGCCCGAAGACTTGGCCGCCTGGCAACAGGCGCGCACCGGTTTGCCGATCATCGACGCGGCCATGCGCCAACTGCTGGAAACCGGCTGGATGCACAACCGCCTGCGCATGGTGGTGGCGATGTTCCTGACCAAGAACCTGCTGATCGACTGGCGCGAAGGTGAGCGCTTCTTTATGCGCCACCTCATCGATGGCGACCTGGCAGCCAACAACGGCGGTTGGCAGTGGAGTTCGTCCACCGGCACCGACTCGGCGCCGTATTTCCGGATATTCAGCCCACTGAGCCAATCGGAAAAATTCGACGGCGACGGCGTGTTCATCAAACGCTGGCTACCGGAGCTGGCCGCGCTGAATAAAAAACAAGTGCACAACCCCGAAGCGGCTGGCGGCCTGTTCGGGGTGGCGGATTACCCGCGTGCCATCGTCGATTTGAAACAGTCCCGCGAGCGTGCCTTGGCCGCTTTTCGCCGGCTGCCTTCGCGCCAGGAGATGGCCGAACATGAGTGACTTCCTGCGCCAGTTCGCCCACACCTTCGCCACGCTGGACAAGCACAACCTGCACCTGCTTGGCAGCCTGTACAGCGAGGACATCGCCTTTGCCGATCCCCTGCATGAAGTCCAGGGCCTGCCCGCATTGCGGCGCTACTTTGCCGACTTGTACAGCAACGTCAGCCAGCTGGATTTTGACTTCCACGGCTTCGATACCGTGGCCGAAGGCGAAGGCTACCTGCGCTGGACTATGCGCTTTCGTCACCCACGCCTGGCCGGCGGCCAGGTGATCGAGGTGCCAGGCTGTTCCCATTTGATGTGGCACGACAAGGTTTACCGCCATCGCGACTATTTCGATGCCGGCGCCCTGCTCTATGAACATGCCCCCCTACTGGGTCGCGTTATTCGTTGGCTGAAAAGGAGAATGGGATGAGCCTTACACCGCCCCGTCGTTACTGGCTGACCGGCGCCAGCAGTGGTATCGGTGCCGCGCTGGCCGTGGAGTTGCTCGACAGCGGCGCCCACGTGGCCCTCAGTTCCCGCACCCAAGGCCCGCTGGATGCCCTCGCCCTTCGTTATCCAGGCCAGGTGCTGGTGGTGGCCGGCGACCTGACCAACAGCCAGACCGTGCGCGAGATCGGTGAGCGTATCAGCGAGGTCTGGGGTTCACTGGACACCGTGATCCTCAACGCCGGCACCTGCGAATACGTGGACGCCCGGCAATTTGACGCCTCGATCATCGAGCACGTGGTGCGCACCAACCTGCTGGCCAGCAGTTATTGCATCGAGGCCGCGCTGCCGCTGTTGCGCGCCGGGCGTACCCCGCATCTGGTGGGCGTGGCCAGCGCCGTGACCTACCTGCCCATGCCCCGTGCCGAAGCCTACGGCGCGTCAAAGGCCGGCCTGCGTTACTTGTTCGAATCCCTGCGTATCGGCCTGTCGCCGGAAAACATCGATGTCACCGTGATCAGCCCAGGCTTTGTCGACACGCCGCTGACCGAACGCAATGATTTCCCCATGCCCTTGAGCTGGCCGGCCGACAAAGCGGCGAAACACATCTTCGCCAAGCTGGAAAAACGCCCGCTGGAAATCGCCTTTCCGGCCATGTTCATTGCCACCTTGTGGCCGCTGTCGAAGCTGCCCAACCGCGCGCAACTGATCATCGGCAAACGCATGCTGCGCAGCCCGCCACCGAAGAAGGACGACCTGTGAAGATCGCCATTATCGGCAGCGGCATCGCCGGGCTGACCAGCGCCTACCTGCTCAGCCGTCGCCACGACATTACGCTGTTTGAAGCCAGTGACTGCATTGGCGGGCATACCCACACGGCCAACGTGACGGTCGACGGCAAAAGCTATGCGGTGGACACGGGCTTCATTGTGTTCAACGACTGGACCTACCCGAATTTCATCCGCTTGCTGGCGCAAATCGGGGTCAGGTTCAAACCCACCGAGATGAGCTTTTCGGTGTGCGACCAAAGCACCGGCTTTGAGTACAACGGCAACAACCTCAACAGTCTGTTTGCCCAGCGCCGCAATATTCTGTCGCCGGGGTTCTGGGGCATGCTGCGCGATATCCTGCGCTTCAATCGCCAGGCGCCGCTGGACTTGCAGGAGCAGCGCATCAGCGCCGACATGACCCTGGGCGATTACCTCACCGCTGGCGGCTATGGCCCAAGGTTTATCCGGCATTACATCGTGCCGATGGGCGCGGCTATCTGGTCGATGTCCCTGGCCGATATGCTCAAGTTCCCCCTGCAATTTTTTGTGCGCTTCTTCAAGAACCACGGCTTGCTCTCGGTGAGCAACCGCCCGCAATGGTGCGTGATCGAAGGCGGCTCCAGCCGTTATATCGAGCCGCTGACCCGCAACTTTCGCGAACAGATACGGCTCAATTGCCCTGTGCATAAAGTGCAACGCAGCGACGAAGGTGTAGTTATCCACAGCCCGGCCGGCAGCGAAACCTTCGACCGCGTGGTGTTCGCCTGCCACAGCGATCAGGCCCTGGCCTTGCTCGACGACCCCAGCCAAGCCGAACAACAGATCCTCGGTGCCCTGCCCTACGCCGACAACGACGTGGTGCTGCACACCGACACGCGCCTGCTGCCCGACCGCAAACTGGCCTGGGCCAGCTGGAACTACCGGCTGGCAGGCAACACGCAACAACAGGCCGCCGTCACCTATGACATGAACATCCTGCAAGGCATCGACAGCGCCACTACCTTCTGCGTCAGCCTCAACCAGACGCCGATGATCAACCCGCTGAAGATCCTGGCGCGCTACACCTACGCGCATCCGCAATACAGCCTGGCCGCAGTGGCGGCGCAGGCACGCTGGGAAGAAGTGAACGGCGTGCGCAATACCTTTTACTGCGGGGCCTACTGGGCCAACGGCTTTCACGAAGATGGCGTGGTCAGTGCCCTGCGCGTGGCCCAGGCGTTTGGGGAAACCCTGTGAACAGCGCCCTGTACAGCGGCTGGATAGCCCATCGCCGGTTTACACCCAAGGCCCACGCCTTTCGCTACCGCATCGGCCTGCTGTACCTGGACCTCAGCGAAGAGGATGAAGTACTGGGGCTCTCGCCGCTGGCTGGCACGGGTCGCCTGGCGCCTTTCGGTTTCCGCCAGCAGGATTACCTGCGTGAATTCACGCGCCACGGAATGAGCTTAAGCGATGCCGTGCGCCACGAAGTCGGCAAGGCTCTGGGGCATACACCCCAGGGCGCTATCTGCCTGCTGACCCAGGCCCGCAGTTGGGGCCTGGCTTTTAACCCGGTGAGTTTCTTCTACTGCTTCGAGGCTGACGGGCAACTGGCCGCGATCCTGTGTGAAGTGACCAACACCCCATGGCGCGAGCGCTATCACTACGTGCTGCCCGCCCAGGCACTGGGCGCCGACGAGCACCAGCATTTCGCCGTGGCCAAGGCCTTCCATGTGTCGCCGTTTTTACCTCGCGACCTGGAATACCGCATGAGTTTCAGCCCACCCGCCGCCAGGCTCGGCGTGCATATGGCCGATTGGCAGGGCACGCAAAAAGTCTTCGACGCCACCTTGAGCCTGGAAAAACAGGCACTGAGCCGCGCCAGCCTGCATCGCTATTTGTGGCGCTTTCCCTGGATGACCGCCAAGACCGGCCTTGCGATCTACTGGCAAGCCTTGCGCTTGCTGCTCAAACGCACACCGATTTTTTCCCATCAGGCCGCCGATGGCGCCTCTCGCACCGCAGTCGGGTATACCAAGGATCGCCACCATGAAATCCCCTAGCTTATCGGTCAAGGCTAACCGCCTGAACGTCAACGGCATGACCGCTGCGCTGCTGCGCAAAGGCGTGTTGCGCCAGCTCAGCCAATTACGCCATGGCCAACTGGTGATCATCGAGGATGGCGAGCGGCAAGTCTTCGGCGCACGGGAAGCGCACCTGCTGGGCGAGATCCAGATTCTCGACGCGGCGGTTTGGGGCCTGGTGGCCGCCAATGGCTCGATCGGCGCTGGCGAAGCGTTTATCCACGGTTACTGGACCAGCCCCGACCTCACCGCCGTGGTGCGGGTGATGGTCAGCAACCTGGAGGTGCTCGACGCCATGGAGGGTGGCCTCGCTCGCCTGGCCCGGCCGTTCACCCAGGGCCTGCACTGGCTCAACCGCAACACGCGCAAAGGCTCGCAAAAAAATATCGCCGCCCATTACGACCTGGGCAACGACCTGTTCGAAGAATTTCTCGACCCCACCATGATGTACTCGGCGGCGCAGTTCCTCACGCCTGATGACACCCTTGAGCAAGCCCAACTGAACAAGTTGGCGCGCATCTGCCAGAAACTGGCGCTCAAGCCCAGCGACCATCTGCTGGAAATCGGCACCGGCTGGGGCAGCATGGCGTTGTATGCCGCGCAGCACTACGGTTGCCGGGTCACCACTACGACCTTGTCCAAGGAACAGTTCGCCTACACCGCGCAGCGTATTGAGGCGCTGGGCCTACAAGACCAAGTGACGGTGCTGCTGAGCGATTATCGCGACCTCACCGGTGAGTACGACAAACTGGTGTCGATCGAAATGATTGAAGCGGTGGGCCATCGTTTCCTGCCCACCTATTTCAAACAATGTGCCCAGTTGCTCAAGCCCGACGGCTTGATGCTGCTGCAAGCCATCACCATTCGTGAACAGCGCTTTGAACAGGCCAAGCGTAGCGTCGACTTTATCCAGCGCTACATCTTCCCCGGCGGCGCGCTGCCCTGTGTACAAAACATGCTGCAGATCGTCAGCCGCGACACCGACATGAACCTGCTGCACATGGAAGACTTCGGCCTGCACTACGCCCGCACCCTACGCCTGTGGCATGAAAACTTTCGCCGCGCCCATGGCCGTCTTGCGGAGCTGGGTTATGACGAATACTTCCTGCGCCTGTGGGAGTTTTACCTGTGCTACTGCGAAGGCGGCTTCATGGAGCGCACCATCGGCACCGCACAGTTGCTGCTGGCCAAACCGGCGGCGATCAATCCACCGCTGCTCGGACGTTTCAGTGCTTAAATCCCTGGCCAACGCCGTGCTGTTTCAGTGCGGCTGGTTCGCCTGCGTGCTCGGCGGCGACAGCCGTTGGGTGTTGATCGGCATCGCGGCGCTGGGCGCGCACCTGCTGTGGATAAGTTCCTGGGCCAGGGAGGGGCGAGTGATTCTGGCCGTAACGACGCTGGGCACACTGGTCGATACGGCATTACGTGGGCTTGGCGTGTTTGAGTTCAATACGCCGGGGCCACTGATTCCGCTGTGGCTGATACTGTTATGGGCCTTGCTGGCCACCACCTTGCGCCATTGCCTGGCCTGGAGCGCACAGCCCTGGTGGCTGGCCAGCCTGCTGGGCGCAGTGGGCGGGCCGTTGTCTTATTACGCCGGCAGCCAATTGGCGGGAGTGAGTTTTGGGTACGCCACCATCCCAACACTGATCGGCCTGGCGCTGTTATGGGCCATGCTCTTTCCGCTGTTGCACAGGATTGCGCAGAGGCTGAAGCATTGACGCCCGTCCGAGCATTCATACGCGTCTAGCGCACTTGCCTTACACTGCGCGCCTATGACCAACATCCCTCACATTCAAATCACCGAACCCGTCACCTGCTCGACGTGCGCGGCCTGTTGCTGCCAGCTGGAAGTCATGCTGATCACCGACACTGGCGTGCCGCAACGTTTTATCGATACCGACGATTGGGGCGGTGAGGTGATGCTGCGCCTGGACGACGGCTGGTGCGCAGCGTTGGACCGCGACACGATGATGTGCACGATCTATGAGCGGCGGCCGCTGATTTGCCGGGAGTTCGAGATGGGGGCACCGGAATGCCTTGAAGAGCGTGAAGGCATTACCACGGCCTACCGCTGACCCCGAATGGCGTGATGATCACGGGCTTGTGTGGGAGCGGGCTTGCTCGCGAAGGCGGTGGGTCAGTCTAGGTATGTGCTAGCTGATACACCGCTTTCGCGAGCAAGCCCGTTCCCACAGGGGGCCCAAGTGTTCTTGAGGTTAGAGCGGCATGGTGTAGTGCAGCGAGTAGCTCTCTACCCCATCGTTATTGCTGCTGATGCCGGCGTTGGAATAATGCGTGGCACGAATGCCCACTTCATGCCCGCCGTTGAACCGCAGGCCGAAACCCAGGCGATCTTCGAACTGGAAGGACTGGCCAATGTTGTTGTCTTCCAGCCGAGTGCGGGAGAACAACGCCACGCCGATACCGGCTTCGATGTAGGGCTTGACCGACTCGCCGGCAAACTCATACACAAATACCGGCGAGAACGACAGGCTGCTGGCGCCCGCACGGTCATCCCCTTCCCAATAGGTATAGGCGCCGCTCCAGTAGCCGGTCAGTCGGCCGACATTGCTCTGCATCCAGCTTTTTTCCCAATCGGAGGTCAGGCCCAGGCGGTAGGTCAGCGTCGAATCGCTGGTGCTGCCCAAGCCGAACTCCAGGCCGGCGGCCTGGGCTGAAACAGAGTGTCCCAACATAGCGGCCGCAATCGCAGCCAAACAGAACAAGCGCTTCATGTGAAACGTCCTTTGCAAACGGAATAATTGGGTTATGTACAGGCTAACGGGCTATAGAAGCCGACGCATAGCCAGAAGTTCAGCTTTTTTCAGTGTTATTTCACGAAATTTTCACGAGCCAAAGCTTCGCACAACTCCAGGATGTTTCCAAAGTGTCGGTAGGATATTTCTTAGGTGATACAAGTCGCCGCTGGTCCAGAACTGTGCAGGTTCAGGTTCGCCAGCGGCCAGCAGGTCGCGCTCACCGAGCAAGCGCTTGAGCTGGCGCGCCACGGCGGCGCCGGTATCAATGAGGATGATGCTGGGGGGCAGCATCTGCGCCAGGAGTGGCTTGAGGAAAGGATAGTGAGTACAACCCAGGATGATGGTGTCGCAACCAGCGCTGAGCAGCGGCTCGATATAGCCTTGCAGCAGGGCGCTCAAGGCGGGGCTATTCAGGTCGCCAGCTTCAATCAACTCCACCAGGCCTGGGCACGGCTGGGTAATCACTCGCACATCGGTGGCGAAGCGATCGAGCAAGGCGGCGAACTTGGCGCTTTGCAGGGTGCCGGTGGTGGCAAGCACACCCACCACACCGCTGCGCGTGGCAGCCGCAGCAGGTTTGACCGCAGGTTCCATGCCGACCAACGGCCAGTCGGGGTAGTCCTGGCGCAAATCGGCGACGGCGGCGACGGTTGCCGTGTTACAGGCAATCACGAACGCCTTGGCGCCACGCTCGCGGAAAAACTCAGCGACCGAGCGAGAACGCTCAAGAATGAACGCCGGGGTTTTCTCGCCATAGGGGATGTGCCCGCAGTCCGCCACGTACAGCAGTGACTCGTGGGGCAACAACTGCTGGATTTCTTCCAGCACCGTCAGGCCGCCGATGCCGGAATCGAACACACCGATAGGCGCGCCCTTAACCATGTTGTGTCCCGCAGACGCTGCAGGCAGGGTCGCGCTTGACGCGCAACTCGCGAAAACGCGTGGTCAGCGCATCGATCAACAACAAGCGTCCCACCAACGGCTCACCAAAACCGGCCAGCAGCTTCAAGGCTTCCAGCGCTTGCAGGCTGCCAACCACTCCCACCAACGGCCCGACGACGCCGGCTTCGCTGCAGGTCAGTTCAGTGTCGCTGCCGTGCCCATACAAACAGTGGTAACAGGGGCTGTCGGCGCGACGGGAATCGAATACCGACAATTGCCCCTCAAGGCGAATGGCCGCGCCACTGATCAACGGCTTGCCAGCGGTTACGCAGGCCGCGTTGACCGCCTCGCGGGTAGAGAAGTTGTCGCTGCAATCGAGCACCAGGTCCACTGCGTTGACCGCAGCGGCCAGCGAGTCGGCATCCAGCGCAGCACGATGGGCGACCAGGGTGACTTCAGGGTTGATCGCCTTCAGGCGCCCCATGGCCGAATCGACCTTGGTCTGCCCCACGCTATTAGTGTCATGGATGATCTGGCGTTGCAGGTTGGTCAAATCGACCGTATCGAAATCCGCCAAGTGCAATTCGCCCACCCCAGCAGCGGCCAGGTAAAGCGCCACCGGAGCGCCCAGGCCACCCAGGCCGACGATCAACGCGCGGCTCTGTTTCAGGCGTAATTGGCCATCGATGTCGACATGCTGCAACAGAATCTGCCGGCTATAGCGCAACAGCTCCTGGTCGGTCAGCACGGGTGGCGCCCCAAGGTGATGCGCTCGTGACCGCCGAGGTCGATGCGGCTGTGTACGCCGTCAAAGCCCTGGTTCAGCAACAAGTCGCGCACGGCCTGGGCCTGGTCGTAACCGTGTTCGAGCAACAGCCAGCCGCCGTCGTTCAGGTGAGCAGGAGACTCTGCAATGATCAGGCGCAAATCGTCCAGGCCATCGTGCCCCGCCACCAGCGCACTGGCCGGTTCGAAACGCACATCACCGGCCACCAGGTGCGGGTCATTGTCGGCAATGTAGGGCGGGTTGCTGATAATCAGGTCGAAGCGATGACCTTGCAGGGCGCTGAACCAATGGCTGCTCAGCACCGTGGCGTTATGGAGGTGCAGGCGTTGGCGATTGCGCTCGGCCAGGGCCACGGCCTCCAGCACGCGGTCGACCGCCATGACCTGCCAGGCCGGGCGTTCGCTGGCCAAGGCCAAGGCGATGGCGCCGGTGCCGGTGCCCAGGTCCAGGACCTGGGCGGGCGTGGCGGGCAGCAATTCCAGGGCAGCCTCCACCAGCAGCTCGGTTTCCGGGCGCGGGATCAGCGTATGCGGAGCCACTTCAAGGTCGAGTTTCCAGAAGCCTTGCTGGCCGAGGATATACGCCACCGGCTCGCCGCTGCGGCGGCGCTGCAGGTAGCTGGCAAACGTCAGGGCATCTTCGCTGCTGACGATTTTTTCCGGCCAGGTATGCAGGTAGCTGCGCGATTTGCCCAGGGCAGCGGCCAGCAGTAACTCCACGTCCAGGCGCGCTGTCGGCGAGTCGGGCATGTCAGCGGCGCGCAGCAAGCTGGCAATGATGGTCATTTAGTCACCTATCGCCGCCAGTTGATCGGCCTGGTATTCGGCGAGCAGCGGCTCGATCACCGCATCCACGCCACCGGCGAGGATTTCGTCAAGGGAGTACAGGGTGAGGTTGACCCGATGGTCGGTAACCCGGCCCTGGGCAAAGTTGTAGGTGCGGATACGCTCGGAGCGGTCGCCGGAGCCCACCAGCAGCTTGCGTTCGCTGGCAATCGCATTGGCCGCGGCGCTGGTCTGCTGGTCGTTCAACTTGGCTGACAACCAGGACATGGCCCGCGCACGGTTCTTGTGCTGGGAGCGTTCTTCCTGGCACTCCACCACAATGCCCGACGGCAAGTGAGTGATACGGATCGCCGAGTCGGTCTTGTTAACGTGCTGGCCACCCGCACCGGATGAGCGGTAGGTGTCGACGCGCAAGTCCGCCGGGTTGATCTCGATGGCTTCCTGTTCGTCCGGCTCAGGCAACACGGCGACGGTGCACGCCGAGGTGTGGATACGGCCTTGGGATTCGGTGGCCGGCACACGCTGCACGCGGTGCGCACCGGATTCGAACTTCAGCTTGCCGTAGACGTTGTCGCCTTCGACCCGGGCGATGACTTCTTTATAGCCGCCGTGCTCGCCCTCGTTCTCAGAGAGGATCTCCACGCGCCAGCCGCGACGCTCGGCATAACGCGAATACATGCGGAACAGGTCGCCGGAAAAAATCGCTGCCTCGTCGCCACCGGTACCGGCGCGGATTTCGAGGAACACGTTGCGCCCGTCGTTAGGGTCCTTGGGCAGCAACATGCGTTGCAAGTCACCCTCAAGCTCGGCGAGTTTTTCCTTGGCTTCGCGGACTTCTTCCACGGCCATTTCGCGCATGTCCGGGTCGTTGTCCTTGAGCAGGGCCTGGGCGCCTTCAAGGTCGGCCTGAACTTTCAGCAGGTTTTTATAGGTGGCCACAATGGGCTCAACTTCGGCGTATTCCTTGGAATAAGCGCGGAACTTGGTTTGATCGGAAATGACCTCGCCATCGCCGAGCAAGGCGGTCAGTTCTTCGAAACGGTCCTGGAGCACATCCAGTTTATTGAGCAGTGACGCTTTCATTGCGGTTTTTTATCCGAAGAGCTGTCTGACGCGCCCTCACCGAGGGCAAAGAGTTCCTGGGCCATGGCCAGGGCATCGAGGCGGCCTTCGGCGGTAAGCTTTTTCAACTGGACGCTAGGGGCGTGCAGCAGTTTGTTGGTCAGGCCACGGGCCAACTGCATCAGCACCTCCTCGGCGCCGCTGCCGTTGGCCAGCATGCGCTGGGCCTTGAGCAACTCTTCATCGCGCAGGCGTTCGCCCTGCTGACGATACGCCCTGAGCACATCCACTGCCGCCAGTTCACGCAGGCGCACCATGAAATCTTCAGCGCCGGTGCTGACCATTTCCTCGGCGGCCTGGGCGGCGCCCTGACGGCTCTTGAGGTTTTCCGCGACGACTTCGTGCAGATCATCGACGCTATAGAGGTAAACGTCGTCCAACTCGCCGACTTCGGGCTCGATATCCCGCGGAACGGCGATATCTACCATGAAGATCGGCTTGTGCTTGCGCAGCTTCAACGCACTCTCGACCGCGCCCTTGCCCAGAATCGGCAATTGGCTGGCGGTGGAACTGATGACGATGTCACTGCGTACCAGCTCAGCGGGAATGTCCGACAGCAGCACCGCATGGGCACCGAACTGCTCGGCCAGAATGCTGGCGCGCTCCAGGGTGCGGTTGGCGACCACAATACGCTTCACGCCAAGGTCGTGCAGGTGACGGGCCACCAGGGTGATGGTTTCCCCGGCGCCGATCAGCAGGGCCTGGCTGCGCTGCAAGTCGCTGAAGATCTGCTTGGCCAGGCTCACGGCGGCAAAGGCCACGGACACCGGGTTTTCGCCGATGGCCGTGTCGGTGCGCACTTGCTTGGCGGAATTGAAGGTGGCCTGGAACAGGCGGCCCAGCAACGGGCCGACGGTGCCGGCCTCGCGCGCTACGGCGTAGGCGGACTTCATCTGGCCGAGGATCTGCGGTTCGCCCAACACCAGCGAGTCGAGACCGGCCGCCACGCGCATCATGTGACGAACTGCCGCATCCTCTTCATGCACATAAGCGCTGGCGCGCAGGTCATCGAGGCTCAAATGGTGATAATCGGCCAGCCAGCGCAGCACGACATCCGCTGAAAGATGTTCCTGCTCTATATAGAGCTCGCTGCGATTGCAGGTCGAAAGGATCGCAGCTTCGCGGCTGTCGGTGAGCCGGCAGAGCTGCTGCAGGGCCTCAACCAACTGCTCTGGCGTAAACGCCACGCGCTCGCGCACGTCTACGGAGGCAGTCTTGTGGTTAATACCGAGTGCGAGGAAGGCCATTCAATATCGCTGATGATGTCGGGAAGCCGACAATTGTCCTACTTCGAAAGATCCAGAACAACCACCGTCGTCTATTGTCCCTATACCTTGTGCCTATCAATGCACTTTTGTAGGAGCGAGCTTGCTCGCGAAAAACCTGAGAGCGCCGCTGAGCGCCAGGCGTCCCGCGTTATCGTTGACGATTTTCGCGAGCAGGCTCGCTCCTACAAAGGAAAGGCAAAAGGCAGCAATAGTCGTATTCCGAGTGCCCCGGTTATGTTTGGCCGAAGGCTTGTGTCATGATGATCCGACCGCAGGTTAGTCGTCCTCTTCCTATATGAATAGATCTTCCGCGTTGCTCCTCGCTTTTGTCTTCCTCAGCGGCTGCCAGGCCATGGCCCCCGTGTCGCCGGACGCTACGTCGCCGGTGGAAGACAGCACTCCCGCCCCTGAAAAGCCCAAGGTTTATTCCTCGTTCAGTGAAGAAACGATCTACAGCCTGCTGACCGCTGAACTGGCCGGCCAGCGCAATCGCTTCGATATTGCGCTGGATAATTACGTGACCCAGGCCATCAACACCCAGGACCCGGGGATTTCCGAGCGAGCGTTTCGCATCGCCGAGTACCTGGGCGCCGACCAGGCAGCGCTGGACACCTCGCTGATCTGGGCCAAAAACGCCCCGGATGACCTGGAAGCCCAGCGCGCCGCAGCCGTGCAACTGGCGCGTGCCGGGCGCTATGACGACTCCATGGTCTATATGGAGAAGGTTTTGCAGGGCAAGGGCGACACGCATTTTGACTTTCTTGCCCTATCGGCCGCCGACACCGACCAGGACACGCGCAATGGCCTGATGAAGAGTTTTGATCGCCTGCTGCAAAAGCACCCGAAGAACAGCCAGTTGATTTTCGGCAAGGCCCTGCTGCTGCAACAGGACGATGAAGCCGACGCCGCGCTCAAACTCCTGGAACAGAACCCGCCGGAAGAAGGCGAAATCGCGCCGATCCTGTTGCGTGCACGCCTGCTGCAAAGCCTTAACCGCGGCAAGGAAGCGATTCCGCTGCTGGAAAAAAGCATCAAGAAATACCCCGGCGACAAGCGCCTGCTCCTGACCTATGCACGCATGCTGGTTGAGCAGGACCGTATGGAAGACGCCAAAGTGCAGTTCGCCAACCTCGTCCAGCAATACCCGGACGACGACGAACTGCGTTATTCCCTGGCATTGGTATGCCTGGAAGCCAAGGCCTGGGACGAGGCCAAGGGCTACCTGCAAGAGCTGATCGAGCGTGACAGCCACGTGGACTCGGCGCACCTGAACCTGGGCCGCATCGCTGAAGAGCGCAACGACCCGCAGGCGGCCCTGCTTGAATACGCCCAGGTCGGCCCCGGCAATGATTATCTGCCCGCCCAGTTGCGCCAGGCCGATATCCTGATGAGCAACGGCCGCACCGACGAAGCGGAAAAACGCCTGGCCGCGGCCCGCGATGCCGAGCCGGACTATGCCATCCAGCTGTACCTGATCCAGGCCGAGACCTTATCGGCCAACAAGCAGGGCGAACGCGCCTGGAAGTTATTGCAACAGGCGTTGCTGCAATACCCCGACGATTTGAACCTGCTGTACACCCGCGCCATGCAGGCGGAAAAACGCAATGACCTGGCACAGCTGGAAAAAGACCTGCGCCTGATCATCAAGCGTGACCCGGACAACGCCATGGCCCTTAACGCTTTGGGCTATACCTTGTCCGACCGCACCACGCGCTACGCCGAAGCCAAGGCGCTGATCGAACAAGCCCACCAGCTCAACCCGGAAGACCCGGCCGTGCTCGACAGCCTGGGCTGGGTGAATTACCGCCTGGGCAACCTCGACGAGGCCGAGCGCTTGCTGCGCCAGGCCCTGGAGCGTTTCCCGGACCAGGAAGTCGCCGCACACCTGGGCGAAGTGCTCTGGGCCAATGGCAAGCAGCGCGAAGCCCGACAAATCTGGGAAAAATTCCTCAAGGAACAACCCGACAGCCCCATCCTGCGCAGCACCATCAAGCGCCTGACCGGATCCGAGACCCTTTAAATTTATGTTCTTGCGCCACGTTATTGTTTTCAGCTTCATCGCCCTGCTCGCCGGTTGCGCGGGTATCGGCAGCCGTGAATCCGTTGAAGGCCAGGGCAACCCGGCCCAATGGAAACAACACAAGGACCAGCTCAGCAGCATTGATGGCTGGCAGATCGAGGGCAAGGTCGGGGTGCGCGCGCCGAAAGACTCCGGCAGCGGCACCCTGTTCTGGCTGCAACGCCAGGACTATTACGACATTCGCCTCTCGGGCCCCCTGGGCCGTGGCGCAGCCCGCCTGACTGGCCGGCCGGGGCAAGTGAGCCTGGAAGTGGCCAACCAGGGCCGCTACGAGGCAACCTCCCCGGAAGAACTGCTAGAGCAGCAGATCGGCTGGAAGTTGCCCGTCTCGCATCTGGTCTGGTGGGTGCGCGGCCTGCCGGCGCCGGACAGCAAGAGCCGTCTGAGCCTCAATGGCGACAGCCGCCTCGCCACCCTGGAGCAGGATGGCTGGCAGGTCGAATATTTGAGCTATGTGGAACAAGGCGGCTACTGGCTTCCAGAACGTATCAAGCTGCATGGCACCGACCTTGACGTCACACTGGTGATCAAGGACTGGCAACCGCGCAAGCTGGGGCAATAACGTGTCCGCACAAAAATTGACCCTGCCCTCCCCGGCCAAGCTCAACCTGATGCTGCACATCCTTGGTCGCCGTGAAGATGGCTATCACGAATTGCAGACGCTGTTTCAATTTCTCGACTACGGCGATGAGCTGACCTTTGCGGTGCGTGACGATGGCGTGATCCAGCTGCACACCGAATTCGACGGCGTGCCCCACGACAGCAATCTGATTGTGCGGGCGGCAAAAAAACTTCAGGAACACTCTGGCTGCACACTCGGCATCGATATCTGGATCGACAAAATCCTGCCCATGGGCGGTGGTATCGGTGGTGGCAGCTCAAATGCCGCCACCACCTTGCTGGGCCTCAATCACCTATGGCAACTGGGCTGGGACCATGACCGCCTTGCTGCGCTGGGCCTTACGCTGGGCGCCGACGTCCCGGTTTTCGTGCGGGGGCACGCCGCATTTGCTGAAGGCGTTGGGGAGAAACTCACCCCTGTAGAGCCCGAAGAACCTTGGTATGTCGTGCTGGTGCCGCAAGTATCTGTAAGTACAGCAGAAATTTTTTCAGATCCGTTGTTGACACGTAACTCTTCTCCCATTAAAGTGCGCCCCGTTCCCAAGGGAAACAGTCGAAATGACTGCTTACCGGTTGTAGCAAGGCGTTATCCAGAGGTACGTAACGCTTTGAATTTGTTAGGTAAATTTACCGAAGCAAAATTAACCGGAACTGGAAGTTGTGTGTTTGGGGGCTTCCCAAGCAAAGCTGAAGCTGATAAAGTCTCGGCCCTTCTTACAGAGACCCTTACAGGGTTTGTAGCAAAGGGAAGCAACGTTTCGATGTTGCATCGCAAGCTGCAAAGTCTGCTCTAAAAGGAACCGAGTGTTAGGCACTCGTTGCAACAGATACAGGGGCGTCGCCAAGCGGTAAGGCAGCAGGTTTTGATCCTGCCATGCGTTGGTTCGAATCCAGCCGCCCCTGCCATTTTCTAATACTCATCCAGGTTACCCTCAGCCTCTAGGTACTGCGCGTGTCCAAGATGATGGTCTTTACGGGGAATGCCAACCCCGATCTGGCTCGGCGTGTCGTACGTCAGCTGCATATCCCTCTCGGTGACATCTCTGTCGGTAAATTCTCCGACGGTGAAATTACAGCCGAGATCAATGAAAATGTCCGCGGTAAAGACGTCTTCATTATTCAGCCGACCTGCGCTCCGACCAACGATAACCTGATGGAACTCGTCGTGATGGCTGATGCCTTCCGCCGCTCCTCAGCGACTCGAATCACAGCTGTAATCCCTTACTTTGGTTATGCCCGTCAGGATCGCCGTCCGCGTTCCGCACGTGTGGCTATCAGCGCGAAAGTCGTTGCTGACATGCTGACCGTGGTAGGTATCGACCGTGTGCTCACGGTTGACCTGCACGCTGACCAAATCCAGGGGTTCTTCGATATTCCGGTAGATAACATCTACGGCTCCCCCGTTCTGGTGGATGACATCGAAGACCAGCGCTTTGAAAACCTGATGATCGTGTCCCCGGACATTGGTGGCGTCGTGCGTGCACGGGCTGTTGCCAAATCCCTGGGCGTGGACCTCGGGATCATCGACAAACGCCGTGAGAAAGCCAATCACTCTGAAGTGATGCATATCATCGGTGATGTCGAAGGGCGTACCTGTATTCTGGTTGATGACATGGTCGACACCGCCGGCACCCTGTGCCACGCGGCGAAAGCCTTGAAAGAGCACGGTGCGGCAAAAGTCTTCGCCTACTGCACACACCCTGTGCTGTCGGGCCGAGCGATCGAGAACATCGAGAACTCCGTGCTGGACGAACTGGTGGTGACCAACACCATCCCGTTGTCCGCCGCAGCTCAAGCCTGTGCACGTATCCGCCAACTGGATATTGCACCGGTCGTTGCCGAAGCGGTTCGCCGCATCAGCAATGAAGAATCGATCAGCGCGATGTTCCGTTAAGGGTCAAACCAACGGATCACCTCACTGACGAAAAGCGCCCCGCCCCAGCATTCCGCTGGGGCGGGGCTTTTTTGCCCATATCGAGTTCGGCGCTGGTCGCAAACGCCCCTCGATGATGGCTATTTTGGAGATACAACATGAACGAATTTACTCTGAACGCCCAAGCGCGTACTGACCTGGGGAAAGGTGCGAGCCGCCGCCTGCGTCACGCCGCCAACATCCCAGCCGTTGTCTACGGTGGTAACAAGCCTGCTGAATCCGTGACCATCCTGGCCAAGGAAATCGCCAAGCTGTTCGAAAACGAAGCTGCCTACAGCCACGTTATCGAGCTGAACGTCGACGGCGCCAAGCAGAACGTCATCGTTAAAGCGATGCAGCGTCACCCTTCCAAGCAGTTCATCATGCACGCTGACTTCGTTCGCGTTGTAGCTGGCCAGAAACTGACCGCCATCGTGCCTGTGCACTTTGTGGGTGAAGAAGCTCCGGTCAAGAAAGGCGGCGAGATCTCTCACGTCCTGAACGAAATCGAAGTGACCTGCCTGCCGAAAGACCTGCCTGAGTTCATCGAAGTCGACCTGTCGGCTCTGGAAATCGGCGCCATCGTTCACCTGTCCGACCTCAAGGCTCCTAAAGGCGTTGAGTTTGTCGCACTGGCTCACGGTGATGACAAAGCGGTTGCCAACGTTCACGCTCCACGCGTTGCTCCAGAAGAAGCTGAAGAAGGCGCTGCAGAGTAATTCACTCTGTATTGCCGGAGCTTGAGGAAACATCGCGGACCGAAACGTAGCGAGAAAGCGGGCGATAACGCGGCGTTTACTCTTGAGTAAATGATGTAGTGTCGTCCACTTTCGCCGCACACGGGTACGGCGATGTTATCCACAACTCCAAAGGAAGGGCCCCTGTCGTGACTGCCATTAAACTGATCGTTGGCCTGGGAAATCCAGGCGCCGAATACGAACAGACCCGGCATAACGCGGGGGCCCTTTTTGTTGAGCGTATCGCCCACGCCCAAGGCATCAATCTGGTGGCCGATCGCAAATATTTTGGCCTGACCGGGCGCTTCTCGCACCAGGGTCAGGATGTTCGTCTACTGATTCCCACCACCTACATGAACCGCAGCGGCCAGGCTGTCGCGGCGCTTGCGGGCTTCTTCCGGATCAAACCCGAAGAAATCCTGGTGGCCCATGACGAACTGGACCTGCCACCCGGCGTAGCCAAGCTCAAGCTCGGCGGCGGGCATGGTGGGCACAATGGCCTGCGCGACATCATCGCGCAGTTGGGCAATCAGAATAATTTTTACCGTCTGCGGCTCGGCATTGGCCACCCAGGCGTTGCCAGTATGGTTTCAAATTTCGTCCTGGGTCGTGCGCCACGCGCCGAACAGGAAAAACTCGATGCCAGCATCGATTTTGCCCTCGGCGTGCTGCCGGATATCTTCGCCGGTGAATGGAACCGTGCGATGAAAAACCTGCACAGCCAGAAGGCCTGACTCTTACCGAGGGGAAACACCATGGGATTCAATTGCGGCATCGTCGGCCTGCCCAACGTCGGCAAATCCACCCTGTTCAACGCCCTGACCAAGTCCGGTATTGCGGCGGAGAACTTCCCCTTCTGCACCATCGAACCCAACAGCGGCATTGTGCCGATGCCGGACCCGCGTCTTGACGCACTGTCGGCCATCGTCAATCCCAAGCGCGTCCTGCCGACCACCATGGAGTTCGTCGACATCGCAGGCCTCGTCGCCGGCGCCTCGAAAGGTGAAGGCCTGGGCAACAAGTTCCTGGCCAACATCCGCGAAACCGATGCCATCGCCCATGTGGTCCGCTGCTTTGAAGACGAGAACGTGATTCACGTCTCCAACAGCGTCGACCCGAAACGCGACATCGAGATCATCGACCTGGAACTGATCTTCGCCGACCTCGACAGCTGCGAGAAGCAACTGCAGAAAGTCGCGCGTAACGCCAAGGGCGGCGACAAGGATGCAGTGGTCCAGAAGGGCCTGCTGGAGCAACTGATCGCGCACTTCACCGAAGGCAAGCCAGCGCGCAGCCTGATGAAGAACATGGGCGCAGACGAGAAGGCCGTGATCAAGGGCTTCCACCTGCTGACCACCAAGCCTGTGATGTACATCGCCAACGTTGCCGAAGACGGCTTCGAGAACAACCCGCTGCTCGACGTGGTCAAGGCCATTGCCGACGAAGAAGGCGCCATCGTTGTTCCGGTGTGCAACAAGATCGAAGCGGAAATCGCCGAGCTCGATGACGGCGAAGAAAAGGACATGTTCCTCGAGGCCCTGGGCCTGGAAGAGCCTGGCCTGAACCGTGTGATCCGCGCCGGCTACGAAATGCTCAACCTGCAGACCTACTTCACCGCCGGTGTCGAAGAAGTCCGCGCCTGGACCGTCAAGGTTGGTGCCACTGCGCCACAGGCCGCCGGCGTGATCCACACTGACTTCGAAAAAGGCTTCATCCGCGCCGAAGTGATCGCCTACAACGACTTCATCCAGTTCAAGGGTGAAGCCGGTGCCAAGGAAGCCGGTAAATGGCGCCTGGAAGGCAAGGACTACATTGTTAAAGATGGCGATGTGATGCACTTCCGCTTTAATGTGTAATCGCCACCTGTAAACTTAGTTCCAGACTAAAAGCCGATGCATTGCATCGGCTTTTTTGTGGCCGCACGCTTAATAAACCACCGCCAACTTACCTCAAAACACTCCGACCTCTCAGAAACTTCCTATTTACCTCCCAACACATTACACCCACAAAACCAGAACCTTTTAAAATCCAAACTTACAATCATTTTCCTACAGTATTCCGGCCTATAACTACCCCTGCACCGGGTGACAACTTTTATAATCTGCGCTCTACTGAGCTGGCGCTTTCACACCGTCTTCCAACAGTGAAGTCATAGCGAACAGGGAGTATCAATCGATGTCGGCCTACGTCCAGAAGGATAATAAAACAGACGTTTCACTCATCGAGGGTCAGGAACTTGAAACCACGCTTAATAACACCGCCGCGCTTAACGTTGATATCCTGCTGTTAGGAGAGACGGGTACCGGCAAAGATACGCTTGCACAACGGATTCATCGCTTATCGGGCCGACGAGGTAATTTTGTTGCCGTGAACTGTGCGGCCATCCCGGAAAGCCTTGCGGAAAGCCAGTTGTTCGGTGTCAACAGCGGTGCCTATACCGGGGCAATACAATCAAGGGCTGGCTTCGTCGAGGCAGCCCACCTGGGCACCCTGTACCTCGATGAAATCGACAGCATGCCCTTGAGCCTGCAAGCCAAGCTGCTGCGTGTGCTGGAGTGCCGTGGGGTGGAGCGCCTTGGCTCGACTCGGTTGATTTCCGTGGACATGCGCGTCATTGCATCGGCCCAGCAATCTCTACAAATCATGGTCGAACAAGGTGCCTTCAGGCGTGATCTCTACTTTCGACTGAATGTCGTGAGCATTGAACTCCCGGCCCTGCGAGATCGGCGCGAACGGATCATCCCGTTGTTTCGGCAAATGATTCAGGAAGAGGCGGACCAGTTCAAATGTACTCCGCCAACGCCGTCTGACGGCCTGTTGCATGAGCTGCTCTGCCACTCCTGGCGGGGTAATGTGCGGGAGCTACGCTCGACGGCGAAACGGTTCGTACTGGGCTTGCCGCCGCTCTCGATGCCTGCATGCAGCAAACAACCTACGCAGATGAGCCTGAAAGCACGTCTTCAACAAATTGAAAAAGCGCTGATTGAGGAGTCAATGTACCGCCACCAACATTGTGTGGACACCGTCGCGGTCGAACTGGGGCTCGCAAAGCGCACGCTGTACTACAGGATGAAACAACTGGGCATATCACTGACGTGATGACACAGGGCGCGCCTAAACACTCAGTAAAACTTAAGCATCCAGCCTCCGAAAAGCCGACCATAAAAAATCTTGTTACAGACATATTTGGAACGATTGAGCCCCGTGAACCACGTATTCAAAGCCTGGCTCAAGTTACAAAAAGTTCCAGACTTCAGCGGGTAGTGGCTCGCGACAAATGAGTCAACTTTCAAAATATCGAAACGGGAGTCTTATTATGAGTGGTATATCCGGTGTCAACTCGAACGCAACCATATACACCAAAGCCATGGAGGACATCGCCAAAACGGCGGGAGATGTTGGCGGTAGTAGCTCTGCGGCTGCACGCGCAGAAGCAGTCGCCGAGAAAACTTTCGCAGAAACCATGAAGGCAAGGCTGATCGCGGGCTTGTATACCGCGGCTAAAGAAATTCGTTCGTAACAGGACCACCTCCCCGGCTCATTAGCCGGGGAGGGTGTCATATGAACTCAAGTAGTCAATGCAGCATCTGCCATTTTCAAGAACCTGCTTCAAACACTCTCACCGCAGGCCCTATATGCAGATAGAAAAATTTGAATTTTCAACGCTGAATACCCCCCGCAATGGCACGGATGTCATACCGCACACTTCAGCACCTAGTGCGGATGCGAGTTTTTTCACGTCAATGCTCGATGGCCCGACAGCCATCAGGCCTACCGCCGCCATCCCTGCTGGTTTGACCCTGCTCACGGAACCATCAAAACATATCGCAGATATGAAAGACCGCCTCGCACGTGCGCTGAAATCTTCAAGTAAAGGCATGGATGCTGACGCATTCAGAGAATACCCGCGCGAACTCTCTAATGTGGCACTCACGACCCAACTGTTGGTAAAGAGCGTTGGCAAGACAAGCCAATGCATCGACAAAATTTGTAACCTGCAATAGTGAACATGATTAAATCTCTGTCTGCCGCCCTGCTTCTGTTACTCGTATTCACGTTAAACGGTTGCAGCGACCGCGTTGAACTTCATCGGCAACTTTCTGAGCAAGAAGCCAATGAAGTGGTAGCGGAGTTGGCAGATAAACATATTCGCGCCCAAAAAATCCCAGCCAAAGACGGCGTTGTCGTGGCCGTGCAAGCCGCCGACATTGGACGCGCAGTACGTACTCTGGAGGCCGCAGGCTTACCACGAGTAGCGCGGACCACGCTGGGCGATACCTTTCGCAAGGAGGGGGTCATTTCAACGCCGCTGGAAGAACGGGCACGCTACATCTACGCCTTATCCCAGGAGCTTGAGGCCACGTTATCCAACATTGACGGCGTTATCGTTGCCCGTGTGCATGTGGTACTGCCAGAACGCATCGCACCAGGCGAGCCAGTCCAACCCGCATCCGCGTCAGTATTCATCAAACATGATCCACGCCTGGATCCCGACAAAATCCGTGCGCGCGTTCGAAGGATGGTGTCCAGCAGCATCCCGGGCATGACGACAGCAGTGGACAACTCGCAGAAACTCACGGTGATCTTCGTGCCTGCAGCCGCCTATCAGGAACAACAGCGCCTGGCGTACTTCGGCCCCTTCTTGGTGCCAAACAGCGAACTTGGTTTTTGGCGAAACAGCGTGACCATTTCACTGCTCGGGTTGGTGGCGGCTGTGGCAGCCACGCTGTTCCTGAACAATCGCCGCCGGCGCCACGTACAAGAACCGGCGGTGGCAGGCAAACCGGTCGGCCCAGCCCATGACGCCTGAGCCCAATCCTCCCATGCGCGAAAATCTGGCCTGGGCACAGTGGTGGGCGTTCCCCTGGGACTATGCCCATGAAGACTGGAAGGATGACAAGTACCAAGCCATTAACGCGCTTTATCGTAGCCGCAGGTTGGTGCCGAGCGGGCTTACTGGTGTGGTGACATGCTTGCCCGCGCGCCCCCAGCCTGCCGTACTTCACATGGCCCTCGCTTCGACCGAACAACTGAACATGACGCTTGCGTTGGTTCACGACACGTTCAATCCTCAAGCCCCAGGCCTTTTGAGCGACAACGATCACCTGTGGTGCATACGTCTCTCCAAGGCGCTGCCCCCAGACATGCTCTCCTCTGGCGCAGAGCCATTGCAGTTGCTCCATAGCTGGGTAGAACCCGCTATCTGGCAACGCCTTCGGCTGCGCTTCTCCCGTGCACGCGTACTGGAGGTTGAAAAAAATAGCCTTTCGCTCGATACCACCAACAACCGACTGAACACGCTATGGCAAGCCGTCGTCTGGCGCGTTACGACGCTGGCAAGTGACCACCTGCCGCTTGACGCGAATGAGTAAGGAGACCAGCGATGTTATGCCGATACGCCATTGAGTTACTCAAGGACGCACCAGGGCTGCGGCACCCCCTGATTCCCCGGGAAGAACTTGCCAATTGGGTACAAGCCGAGGAGCTATTGAGCCGCGCCAGTGCCCAGGCCGATGAGCGGATACGGCAGGCGGAAAAGAAATGCGAAGCGCTACTGGAAAATGCCTCGCAGGAGGTCTGGCTACGCGCAGATGCTCAACTCAAACGCTGGGAGCGCGATCGCCAGGCAATGTGCGACAACCTGGAATACTACGCGACAGCAATCACCAACCAAGCTATTCGCTGTCTGCTTGACGAGACAGTACCCCCTCAACGGCTGGCCGCGTTGCTCAAGCAGTTGCTGGCCAACCAAGTCCAGGAAATCGAAGCGACGCTGTTTTGTCACCCACTTGACCTTGAGGCGATAAAACAACATCTCGACCATCACAAGAGCCCGTTCTGGAAACTCCAGGCTGACGAAGCACTCGAGCTCCAGACACTCGTACTGAAAACAGACGAAGGAGACTTTCGTATCAGTTGGCACTCGATGCTCGATATTTTTTTCAACCACAACAAAGAACGCAGGATTGACATCTAACCCCACCCGTCTCAATACATCGGATTTCTCCAACATTCAAAAATCCAAAAGGAACCGCCATGGATGTTTATAGCGACCTCTCACGTCAACTTTTAAAGAACAGCAACACCGCCAGTAAGGCTTACCAACAAACAACCAAGGAAGTTGACAATAGCGAAGACCCCTATTTGTTCTATGAACTGGCCGTCAAGGCTACAACTGCCCAGATGGCGTATCTGGAACACAACCGAACTCACCACATGTTGCTCAAGACTGTATTTGAGAGTGTTCCTTAAATGAAAGTGCTCATCAGTAAATGGTGGAAAAACCGTCAAGAGCCGCTCTCGTTGTTTGAAGGCGATGACGAAATCACTCTGAGATCCCAGGGCGACACCTTATTACTGGGGGCACATCTGAGTTTCCTTACACCAGAGCACCCAGGCTTGGAGCAGTGGATGCGTCTGGGCGCCGCCAGCTTGAACCATTTCCAGGGTGCGCTGGCTCAAAAAGCTGACACGGGCGCGCTGTGGTTGATTCAAAGCCTGCACACCGATCGTGGAGAAGCCCACGTGCTCGGTTGCCTCGAGGCTCTGCTCAACCAACGCGATACATGGCGCGCCATCGCTGCGCGCCTTACTCGTCCAGGCCAGAACCTCAAACCCACCCCGCTGCGTTCACGCTCGTATTAATCAGAGATCTGTCTATGCCTAACAAGACCCATAAGGGCAACCGCTTGTGCCTTGACTCGCCTGGTGTTTCATCCAAAAGAGCCCAGTGGCGGAACGTGCTCCTGTTTTCCTGGCTGCTGGTTTCAACGCACAGCGCGCTGGCCGCCATTCCGTCCGAATGGAAAAACACTGCCTATGCGTATGAAGCCGAGCACAAGCCTGTGCAGGACGTACTCGAAGACTTCGCCCGGACCTTCGGTACACAATTGCAGATCGAGGGCCTGCTGGAGGGCATCGTCAATGGCAAGATACGCGCTAACACCCCGCAGTCATTGCTCGACCGCCTGGGGGTAGAACATCGCTTCCAATGGTACCTGTACAACAACACGCTCTACATCAGTACTCTGGACCAACAGGAGTCTGCGCGCCTGGAGGTCTCCTCCGAAACCATTGCCGACCTCAAGCAGGCCCTCACCGATATTGGCCTGCTCGATAGCCGTTTCGGTTGGGGTGAGTTGCCCGAAGATGGCGTCGTGCTGGTCTCGGGCCCTCGACGCTATATCGAACAGATCAAGCAATTCAGCAGTCAACGCCGCTCGGTGGACGAAAAACAGAGCGTGCTGAGTTTCCCGCTGAAGTTTGCCAATGCAGCGGATCGCCACGTAGATTACCGCGGCCAGAAGATCACCATTGCGGGTGTTTCCAGCATTGTGCGGGGCTTACTGGAGCCACGCTCCAACGCGACAACCCCGGCGTTGGCCCAGCGCCCCGCCTCACAGCCCGCCCCTCTCGTGCCCAATGTTCCTCGCTTGAGCAACCCGTTGCTGGGGCAGACGCTCGGTACCAACAGCACGCCCATGCCAATGGATATTGGCGCCACACTCACCCCGCGCGCGCCGGCGCCGACCAGCCGGATTCGTGTCGAAGCCGACATTCGCAATAACGCGGTGCTGATCTATGACCTACCAGAGCGCCAAGCCATGTACCGCGAGTTGATCGCGCAACTCGATGTGGCGCGAAAATTGGTGGAAATCGATACGATCATTCTGGATATCGAGCGCACGCAGTTGCGTGAGTTCGGCGTGAACTGGGGGTTTCAGAACAGCCGCTTCCGTGGCGGCGCGAGCCTGGCGCCGGGCACATCGCAACAATTGTCGATCGAAAACCGCGACCGTTTTTATGCCGATATACGCGCACTGGAAGCCAAGGGGCTGGCGACCATGGTGTCCAACCCCTCCGTGCTGACCTTGGAAAACCAACCGGCGGTGATCGACTTCAACCGCACTCAGTACCTGACACCCGGTCGTCAGAACGCAACCATCCTGCCGGTCACCGTAGGTACCAGCGTACAGGTCGTGCCGCGCGTCATCACCAGCCGAGGCAGCCATCAGATTCACTTGGTCGTGGATATCGAGGACGGCATGTTCGACGAGTCCAGCCCCAATCGTGACCTCAAAGACCTCGATGTGCGCCGCGGTAACGTCAGCACCCAGGCGGTCATGGCGGAAAAGCGCTCAATGGTGGTGGGCGGATTCCACGTCACGGAAAGCGCCGACAGGCACAACAAAGTGCCGCTGCTGGGCGATATCCCACTGCTGGGCAAGGCGTTGTTCTCTTCAAGCGAACGGCAGAACAATCGACGTGAACGCCTGTTCATCATCACCCCACGCGTCATCGGCGACCAGGCCGATCCGTCCCGCTATTTGCCTCAGGCAGACCAGGCCGAGTTGCAGACGGCTCTTGCACCATTGGCCAGGCGCAACGCTCCTCACCAGCCTGAGATCAAGCGTAGCGACATCATTAGCACGTTGGCGCATCTGGTGACGGGGGAAGTGCCCAAGGCCTTCAAGTTGGCGCCCATGCCCCTCGGGTTGAACACGCTGTGCAGCCCCCGCGACTTGCTGGCGCTGAACACCGAGCGCAGCCAATGGTATGCAGGCCCTGAGTACAACGTCGCGGTCGTCGTGATGCGCAACCAGTTCAACCGCAATGTGCGCGTCGATGAAAAAGAGTGCAGCAACTCGCAAACGCTCGCCGTCACCGTGTGGCCACGCGCCTGGTTGAAACCTGGAGAGGAAGCCGAGGTTTTTATCGCCATGCGTCCGGTGGTGAAGGATGAACACCTCAGCGTGCCCCGCCCCACCTTAATTACTCCTTTTCACAAGGTTCGACCATGAGACATCAATTGTTGTGCGTAACCCTGATCGGCGCGGCGCTGCTCGTCAGCGCTTGTACCCCAACATGCAAAGGCGACTCGTGCTCACGCCCGCAGTCCACCGAGCAGAAGATGGTGATCTGGTGGCCCTCGCACATGCGCGTCCAGCCTGGCCCGTCCGGGGAGCGTGCGGATTACCAGACGATATCGCTGGAGCGCTGAGCATGACAGAAATGCCAGACGATCAACGCCAGGTATTTCTGAGCGAACTGATGAGTGGCACCGCCACTCACCAGCTGCTCGCCCCTGGTATCAAGCTGTGCACGTTGACGGCGGGTAACCATTCGGGGCTGGCACTGCATGTCGCTCGCGAAGCGTTGCAAGCTGGGCAATTGCAACGGATATTACAGCGCCGCTTCGAGCAGGACCTGGTATTTGACGGGTGTTTTGTCTACCTCGATGCCCAGGGAGCCATGGTGATCTGGCATGCGCTGCCAACACCGCCCGGCAATCTGGACAGGGCGCTGAGCCGGATGCTCTCGCTGGCCGGTCTCAGCGTCCTGGACCCAGGATTCAGTCACTGATCAGCGCTGCTCAAGCTCCGGGAGCTCCAGCGTCTCGCGTTTGGCGTCATCATCCAGCTCGCGCAAGGTGCGATAGATCAACGCCACGGCCTGCAGGGTTTCGCGAGGAATGCTGGCTCCCAGCTTTTTGGTGTAAATCGTACGTGCCAACCACACGCACTGAATCACGGGCACTTCGGCGGCCTTCGCGCGCGCGATCAGTTTTCGCGCTTCGTCATCCATGCCTTTGCTGATCAGCAGGGGCAGAGGCGTCTTGCCAGGACGGTAGTACAGGGCGACCGCAAAGTGCGTCGGGTTGACCACCAGCATATCAGCCTCTTCCAGCTTGGGCAGTTTGACCTTCGGTTCCTCCTGGGCCAATTGCTGCGCCAACTGACGGCGCTGGCCTTTCACATGGGGGTCGCCTTCCATGTCCTTGTACTCTTTGACGACCTCGACTTGCGTCATCCGCATGCGCTTGGCAAAGAAATACTTCTGCATAGTCATGTCGATAAGCGCCAGTACCAGCAACAGCCCAAGGCAGGCGTGCAGCAAATAGCGAAACAGGGCAATCAGCGCCAGGATGTAACTTTGCAGGTCACTGTTTGCCAGGTTGATCAGCGTCCCCACGGAGGGCCAGACCACCACGTACACAATCATTCCTAAAAGAAACGCCTTGGCGATGCTCATCAACAGATTGATCACCGACTGGGCAGAAAACATTTGCTTGATTTGGCTCAGGGGGTTGAGGCGGTTGAAATCCAGCTTCAGGGTCTCTGGGGCAAACAGCAACCCGAACTGCATCCAGCTGCTGATCAGTTTCGTGGCAATCGCCAGGGTAGCCATCAGCAGGGAGAACGAAAAAAACACGGTCAGTCCGTCCACCAGTACTTCTTCCAGCGATCGTGCAAACGGCTGGCCCACGCGAGACATCGGCAACACCATCATTTGCTGGAAGCGCTGCATGCTGGTCTCGGCGGTAAACAGCGCAATCTCGCTGATGGCCGCCAGCGCCAGCAACTTGCCCACGTCCTGGCTTTGGGCGACCTGGCCTTTCTTACGTTGATCGCGCAGCTTCTTGGCTGACGCGGGATGCTTCTTTTCCCCCGAGTCGCTCATGGCTGCGAGCCCTGGAACAACAGCCCCAATACATGCTTAAGATCACCCAGCTGGCTCAGGCGCCCGACGATCAGGTCTTGCAGTAATGCAAAGTACAACAACAAAATGCCGATACCCGCCAGGCACTTGAGCGGTGGCGCCAGCGTACTCACCTGTAACTGCTGGCTGTACACGCCCAGCAGCGCGACACCGAACTCCAGCAACAACAGCACTGCGATGAAGGGAGCGGCGTATAGCATCATGTGCGTAAACGTATCTCCCAGCAGGTCGACAAACAGACTCATACCATTCTCTGCCGGGAGCGGGAACCACACAGTAGGCGGCCAAATCAGGTAGCTGTCCCAGATCACCTGGGTCAGCGCGCCCAGCCCCAGCACAGCCATCAGCAAGAAAATCGCCAGTTGCTTGAACAGATGCCCGATCGGCGTCGCGTCTGGCCCCAGGGAGGGGTTGAGCTGGCCACCGGCCAAGGCGCCGCGCTGGTTATCCAGCAGCGCTCCCACCGACTCGAAAAGCCAGAACGGCATGGACAACAACACCCCCAGCAGCACCCCAAGGGCCACCTCTTTCAGCGCCAGGCCGGCGAGCATGAGCCCCGAGAGCTCCTGGCCTTGCAATGCCGCATGGATGGCCGGCGCGGGCATCAATGCCATGACCATCACCAAGGTATGCCGAGGCATGCCGCGTATATGCTGAAAACAGAACGCCGCCACCAGGATGCCACAGGGGTATATACGCGCCATACCGAGCACCAGGCTGGGCAGAAAATCGAGATACAGCAGCACAGGCAGGATCTCAGTTCAGGGCCGAACGGCCGATCATTTCAAAGGTCAGGTTGATCAGCTGGATCAACTCCACGCCAATCCAGCGTCCTGTCAGGATCAACGTGACCCCCACGGCGACCAGCTTGATGCCAAAGGGCAGCGTCTGGTCTTGTATCTGCATCAGCGCTTGCACCAGGGACGTCAGCACACCGACCACCACCGCCACAATCAACGGCGGCGCCGACAGCACGACCACCAGCAACATCCCCTGCTTGAACAGCACGATCGGTTCCATAGGCGACTCAGAGATAGGAAAGGAACAGGCTGTCGAGCAATCGCGACCAGCCGGACACCAGCACGAACAACAACAGTTTGAGCGGCAGGGAAATCGTCATGGGCGAGACCATTTGCATCCCCAGCGCCAGCAGCAGGTTGGACACAATCAGGTCAATCACAATGAAGGGAATGTAGATCAAAAAGCCGATCTCGAACCCCGCCTGCAACTGCGACAGTACGAACGCCGGAATCAGCAGAATCAAGTCTTCGCGCTGCACCTCCTGGGCCATTTTCACAGGCCACAGGCGCGAAGTGTTTTCCAGCAGATGAGTCAGTACATCGGGGTCGATGTTGCGCAGCATGAAGGCACGCAAGGGTTGGATGGCCTCATTGCCGGTCTGCAGGAACGTGTGCACGTTGCTCATGTCCAGGGGCGATGCCTTGACGTTCTCGGCGATCTCGTAACCTACCGGTGCCATGATGAACAGCGTTGCCGCCAGTGCGATACCGTTGATGGCCATGCCAGGCGGAACCTGCTGCACCCCGATGGCGTTGCGGGTGATCATCAGCACAATCACGATCTTCAAAAACGCTGTACAGACCACCAACAGCATGGGCATCAATGACAATGCCCCAAGAAAGACTGCCAGAACAAGAGGGTCCAGCCCCTGGATTGTCATCGAGCGAACATCACGCGGGACAGCTGCAGGCCCAGGCGCCCGTCGACTTCCACCAACTGCCCTTGGGCAATAGGTCGATCGCCATAATAGAGGCCAGCCATACCGGGACCGTAACCGGCAATACCCAGCACCGAGCCGGCCGCCAGGTTGCGCAGTTCACCCAGCGTAAGGTTGAGTGTTCCGCAGCGTACGCTCAGTGCCATGCTCAACTCATCGAATGGCTCACTGCCGAAGACATCCACCACCGGCATATCTTCCTCACTCCCAGCGTAATGGGGGACTGCAAAATTTTCGTCCATGGATGTGTCCTCGATAGAAGTTAAGGTCAGACAAAGCGCCCCGGTGGCATCGTCAATGCAACCATGCAGCCGCTGTTTGCCAACCTGTACATAACCGCTGCCCTGGGCTTGAAAGCAGGTCTGCTCAAGCACCACGACATCACCCGCGCGCAGGCTGCGTGCTTGTGCAACCGATAGCTGCACGCGCCCAAGGGTCACGGCAATTGCCAGTTCAAACGATGCCGGCAGCGGCGCAGCCGTGACACGCCAAGGCCCAGCCTCACACAAAGCCAGGAAGGTTTCGGGGGCCAGCCACACATAACCATCCACCCGAGACGTGCCCAGAGTTGCGCTGAGGCGACAGCCAAAACCCGTGGCTCGGTCCACTTCCTCCAAGAGGCGCACACTGCCCAGCAACGCCTTGACCTGGGGGCTCAGGTGATAATGGAACAGGTCCCAGAACCAGGAGTCCGGGTCATTGCCAAACTGCGCCAACGGCACCGGGCACTCTCCGAGCAGGCTGAGCAACGGTCCCGCCTCAGCGAGCACCAGCGCGCCACACGCCGTATCCAGACCTAGAGAATCGACCCGGGTAGGAGAACGCCCAGGTTCGAGCCGCAGCTCACCGCGCTGACCTGCGACCTGAAACGCAAGGCGCAGCCCGCGCCCCAATCGACGGCGTGCGGCAACGGTGTCGTGTCGCAGCTTAGGTAATGTCAGTATCGGCACTATCACGCGCAGCCGACGTTAGGCAGGCTGAGGCTCACTGGAAGCCCCAACGCCTGCGTAAATCGGTCCTCACATTGTTGCCGTACACCACCGAGCCAGCGCGCCGTGGCATCGTGTTCCGCTTCCAGTTCAATCGCCCAGGCGCTCTGTTCTCGACGTACACTGGCGTTTATCCGCCCCAGGCGTGGCAAGTACAGTACCGCCTGCAACGGCCACTGCGAACCGGCCAACACCCGAGGCGCCAGCTGTTCGGCCAGCGCCTCGATCATGGCGATGCCGGCCACGGCTTTTTTCCCCGACAAGGAAGCTCCCGTCCCGGCATCCTCCCCATCATGAGCAAACAGCTGCGCAAACAATCGCCCTTGCTCCCATGGCACCACACCCACAGTGCCTGGCTCACGTTCCTCCCTCGGCTCGCGCAAACGCGGGCGCTCAACGGGCTTATTTGCAACCTGGGTCATATCGGCTCCTGTGCCAGTAAAAGGGATAGCTCCTGAAGCTTTTCCACCTGCCGCAGGCATTCGGTGGCTTGCCTCTGGGCGCTGCCAACGCGGCTTTCTTTCTCGTGTCGTTGGTTGCGCAATGCCTCAAGCTGCCCCTCACCACGCTGGGTGTTTGCAGATAAAGAGCGCTCCTGTGCACTCCAGGATTTAAGACCTTGCAAGGTCAAGACCTGGCCCTGGTGCTGACTGAGCAACAGCTCACTTTGCCGGGCCTCCTCCTGCCGAGTGTGTTCAAGCGCATCCTGGGCCTGCTGGATATGCGCCAACAGGGACTGCTGCGCACGCTTGGCCTCGCGCAGGGCACGTTCGGCCCGATCGGCCCGGTGCCTGCGCAGACGACGAAGCGTCTCCACTTCACCGAGCAGCACGTCAGAATGGGACATGGGTGGTCAGCTCCTTGAGTTGCTCCAGCGTGACGGCCATCGGCGAGGGTTCACGCAAATCCTGGCGCAGGAAACCATCCACCGCTTGCCGGCTGTTTACGGCCAGGTCCGTCAGGGCATCGCTGCCAGGCTGGTACTCCCCCAACTTGAGCATCAGCTCGATCTGTTGGTACGCCGACAGTAAACGTCGCAACGCCGTGCCTGCGCGGATATCCTCAGGTTCTGCAACGTTGCTCAATATTCGAGAAAGGCTTGCCAGCACATCCACCGCCGGATAGTGCCCGCGCTCGGCCAATTTGCGCGACAGCACGATATGGCCGTCGAGCAGCGAACGCACTTCATCGGCCACCGGGTCGTTCATGGAGTCCTGCTCGATCAGCACCGTGTAGATCGCGGTGATCACACCGTCACGGGTCAACCCGGCGCGCTCCACCAGGCGCGGCAGCAAGCTGTACACCGAAGGGGGCAGGCCACCGCGCCCCAGGGGTTCGCCAGCCGCCAGGCCGATTTCGCGCTGGGCCCTGGCGAAACGGGTCAGGGAGTCAATCAGCAGCAGCACGCGTTGGCCCTTGCGCCGAAAGCCTTCGGCCAATGCCGTGGCGGTAAACGCGGCGCGGGCGCGCTCCATGCTGGAGCGATCAGACGTGGCACACACCAGTACCGCTTTAGAGCGCAGTTGCTCATCCAGCTCATGGTCGAGAAACTCACGCAGTTCGCGCCCTCGCTCGCCGATCAGGCCGAACACGATGACGTCGCATTCGACGTTACGGGCGATCTCGGCCAACAAGGTCGTCTTGCCACAACCGGCTCCAGCGAACAGACCGACACGCTGGCCTTCGCCTAGCGTCATCAAGCCATCAATGGACCGTACACCGGTGGCCAGCGCGCGGTTGATACGCGGCCGGTCGGTGGGCAAAGGCGCTTCACACAGCACCGCACTGGTGTCCGGCAGTTCAGACTCCACAAACGCGCTGGCACCCTGGCCCGTGATCGGCCGCCCGAAACCGTCCAGTACCTGGCCCAACAGCGCCTCGCTGACCTGCACTCGGTGCGAAACGCCCAGGCGCTCAACACCGGCGCCCACTCGCACGCCTTCGAGGTTGCCCAGGGCACTGAGCACCGCATCTTGCTGATCAAAGCCGATGATTTCGGCGAGCATGAAATCACCCGGGCCTTTTTCTACCTGACACAAGTCGCCGATGCGCGCCTGAGGCAGTCGGCACTGCAGCAGCATGCCATTGACGCGCTGGATGCGACCACGCATCGCCACTGGCGCAAAGCTACTTAGCGCCTGGGCCTGGCGCTGTTGCCAAGCGTCGAGACGCGCTTGCAGTTGCGTACTCACCAAAGCACCTCATAACGCTGCGCGCCGTCAAAAACCACTTTGCTGTTGTCGATCAGCACCAGGCGCAGGCCGTCTACCTGATCCCCCAGAAAAAGCCGGCTGCCCTCTTCCAGCACCACGTGGCCGTTCGGTCCGCCCACTATCTGCACAATTCTGAACGGCAAGGCCTCATCACGCACACGTACACGACTGATCACCGGCACCGCACTGTCGAATTGCTCACCAAAACGGCTGAGCATCCGCGACACCAACTCCACATCCTCTTGGGAAACGTCCCCGCTGAGCACGACTTGGCCGTTGATCACCTGCAAGCCGATGCGCGGGATCAACTCACGCTCGCCAAGCATCTTCACCAACTGTTGGCGCACATCAGTTGGTGAGGCCAGTTCCTGTTTGCCAGCCACCACAGGCATCAGCGAAGCCTGGGCCTCATGCTCCCCGGTCGAGACCGTGCCCACTACCGCGATGATGATCGCCATTACCAACACCAGGCTGATCAAGCGCTTTTGCTGCGAGGGCGCAATGGAGGACAACTTCATTGACTGCGCAGGTTCATCCGCCGATGGCACCGCTGCGGCTGCCGGCGCCACAGGCTCGGGCCACGGGTGATCCGCCAGGGTGACGCACAACCTTACGCTGCCCACTAAAAAGGGCACGTTCAACGCCAGATCCGGGATCTGCGCCATGGCCTGTCCAGAAGCCCCGTACAACAGCTCAGCCTCGGCCTGCACCGACCAGTTAGCCTCAGAAAAGCGCAGCAACGCATGATGCTCGGCAACCCCCGGATCGTTCAGCACCAAGTCAGCGTCTGCCTGGGCGCCGATGCTCCATTGTTCACCGAACAACGGCAACGCAGCGCCCTGGCGCTGGCCATCAAGCACCCGTAACTCATACATCATCGAGCCCTCCTCTGTATTGACCATGGCTGGGGGCTCATGCCGCCGCCCCCCGCACCAAGGTTTCCTGGCCCAGGTCTATGCGCCCCAGGACCTTGACCTTGGATGTGCTTCCCAACTCAGCGAAAGACAGCACCGGGACATGGTTGAACTCTTCCAGCAGCAAGGTCCGCAATGGGCTGCGCAAGTCTTGCGCCACCAACATCACACTTTTGCTCTTGGCCCTTAGAACAAAGGCTTGGTTGAGCAGGCTGATAAAGGCCGCGCTGTTGTTCTCGTCCAGCGCAAAGAACACGCCGGTCTGGGTCTGGCGCAGCGCCTCGCGCAGGATGTTTTCGCTCTGCGGAGACAACAGCCAGGCATGCAGGCCATCGACCTCGCTGTACTGGTGGTAGATCTGTGCCTTGAGGGCAATGCGCGCATAGTCGGCCAGGGCTTCGGGTTCACGCTCGTGTTGCCCGTACTCGATCAGCGACTCGACAATCAGTCGTACCGCCCGCAACGGTACGCCTTCACTGGCCAGGCGTTGCAACACCGCGGAAAAACGTGACAGCGGCATGATGCGCTGCAGTTCCTGCACCAGTTCCGGCTGGTTATGCTCAAGCCAACTCAAGATCGACTTGCTCTCCTGAATCCCCAGGAACTGTGGCCCGCTGAGCATCATCGCCTGCCTCATGCGTTCCAGGATCAGTTGCGTGGCCGTGAAGCGCTCCAATTGCGGGTCATCGAGCAACGGATCATCAGGGGGCAACCAGAGCCAATCCTGTTCATCCCGCTCCGCCAGCCCCGGTATGGCGTGCTCTGGCTCAACTGTCAGCGCCTTGCGCTCAACGGCCACATGATTGACCACTGACGCCCTGACCATGGGCACCTCATGCACACAGAAGCGCATTTCATCGACGGCCAGGGAGTCATCGAGTTCGACTTCGAACGGCGGCAACGTCAGGCCAATATTGGCCACCAGTGAGTTTCGCGACTGGCGAATCCCATGGATCAGATCCGTCACCTCAGGCGTTCCGCGCAGAACGGGGGAAAACTGCAGCAGGTAAGGACGCGAAGGGTCAAAACCGCGCAAGTCCTCTTTACCGTTCTCTTCAGGGCGGACGACTTCAGCGGCCTCGTTGGCGGGTTCTGCCTGTCGCTGACGCTGACGTACCAGGTAGTACCCCACACTCCCGGTGATCATCGCGATAAAAATAAACACCAGGGTAGGCATGCCAGGCACCAAGGCAAACGCAAGCATGCCCACCGAGGCAATCACCCAGCTCTTGGGTTCGCTGGTCATTTGCCGGGCAATTTCGACACCCATGTTACTGACGCCTTTGCGTCCATCCGGCGCTACACGGGTGATGATCATGCCCGCAGTCAGAGAGATCAGCAGCGCTGGAATTTGCGCTATCAGGCCATCGCCGATGGTCAGTACCGAATACAGCGAAATGGAATCGGCAGCGCTCAGGCCGTGCTGGAACATCCCCGTGGAAAAGCCGCCCAACAGGTTGACCACGACGATGATCAAACCAGCGATGGCGTCGCCTTTGACGAACTTCATGGCGCCATCCATGGCCCCGAACAGCTGGCTTTCACGCGACAGCTGATCGCGTTTGTCGCGCGCTTGCACGCCGTCAATCAACCCGGCTCGCAGGTCGCTGTCGATGGACATCTGTTTACCCGGCATCGCATCCAGGCTGAACCTCGCCGCCACCTCGGCGACCCGCTCCGAGCCCTTGGTGATCACCAGGAAGTTGACCAGGGTCAGGATCAGGAAGATCACCATCCCGACCGCCAGGTTTCCTCCAACCACAAAATTACCGAAGGCCTCTACGATGTCACCAGCGTCCTGCTCCAGCAGGATCAAGCGAGTGGTCGCAATCGACAACGCCAGTCGAAACATGGTCGTCAGCAACAAAATCGAGGGGAATGACGAAAACGCCAGGGGGCCCGGCAAGTAGAGCGCCAGCACGATCAAGAGGCACGAAATACAGATATTCAAAGCAATCAGAATATCCACCAGCCAGGTGGGCAGTGGCACGATAAAGATAAAGATAATGCCCATGACCACCACGGCGCCCAGCACTTCGGCACGTTGTGCCGCTTTAAGCAGCAAGCCGTTGATGGTCGACAGTACGGTCACGTCATTACCCCCGACAGACCGGCGCGCTTGGTTCCGCCATGAATTCGATTCAGCTCATCCATCACCACCACAAAGCTGGCCAAGGTTTCCTGACGGCCTCTATTGTCAGGCCACAGGGCCAGGGGCAATTGCTGGATGAGGGGATAAAGCGCGTTGAGCGCAATGAGTTGCCGGGCGAGCGGCCCTCCCCCCAGATCATCCCCCAGCCGCAGGATTTCGCCGGCGGTTATACCGCTGCCGGCGTAACCCAACAGACGCTGCAGCAGCGTAACCGCCTCATCCTCCATACACAGGCGCTGCTTGCACGCCACGCAACCAGCCAGCACTGCGCTCAATTGCCCGCAGCTTCGCAGTCCCACCAACAAGGTGCGCAACATTGGCGTAGGCATTGAGGACACCAACGCGGCTATATCGTCCGCCAGGGCTTTACGCATCACGGTAAGCCCGTCTTGAAACCGGTCGCCGCCGTATACACCCAACAGGGCTTGCATCATCGTCGCGAGGGATTGGCGCGTGACCACGCTGGCGTAGTAGAGCGCACGTAGGGCCTGGCGCTCCTCGGCGTCCGCGCAGGCCGCTTGCAATGCCACAGCGATATTTAGGCCGGCCTGGATTTGCCCCTTGAAACGAGCCTCCAGCTTGGCAATCGCTGAACGCGCCAAGGCAGCCTCGGATTTACGGATTTCAGTATCGGCCTCGTTGGCCAGGTGCTTGAGCACCACGAACGCACGCGCCGGGTCGCCGCCCGCAATGTCGAGCAGCTTTTCGACACTGGCGCTTTGCAGCAAGTGCATCCTGAGTCGGCGCGAAACCGCAGCCATGCTCGCCTGGGCCGGGTGACCCAATTGGTCATAAAGCTCCGCCAGCTTTTCAGCCGCAGGCACGCGCACGCCCATCTGCCGATGGGCCAGCGGAAGCTTGTTGAGCTCCACCTCCTGATTGAACCGATGGGCCAGTTCGTCGACACCCTTCGCAAGTGCAGGCACGGAGGCAGTGTTGATAACAGGTTGATCCGGACGTTGGACCGTTTGCACATCGTTGCGAGATTCGACTTTCATGGACAGGCCAGTTCAGGAAGAGTGTTTTCCCTGTGTGGCCAGGCCTACCCATACAGTTCCATTGAAATTTGAGGCTGAGGCGAGTTTGAAAATACTTGCACAGACGCCCATTTCCCAAGTGCAAAAGCCTGCGTAAAAGAACCTCAATTCAAAATATTTATTTATTTAAATCAACTATTTATACGATTTTTTCTCTTTGGCACATGCAGTGCAATCGGGTTTCTGTCGACACGTTTCGACTGCGTCTACCTTAAGGAAAAAATCATGAATATCCCTATTGAAGCCTTAGTTCACCTTGGTGGCAGTTCGCCTCAATTCATGCTCCATCTGACAGACGACCAACAGAAAAAACTCCGACGTTTCATTCACAAACGGGTACTCAATCCCGAAGACGCGGATGATCTTTTGCAACTGACTTACTTGGAAGCCTGGCGCAATCGCGAGCGTTTCAGTGGTAACGCCACGCTCAGCACCTGGATGTGCGGCATCGCGCAAAACCTGATCCGCAACCACTTTCGACGCCTGTATGCCAAGCCTGCACATTGCGAATTCGATGAGTCGCTGTGGCACGGACAGGAAGAAAGCCACAGCCTGGACTGGGAATTCGAGGTCAACCGGCGACTGGAAAATACCCTGAGTGCGATCGATCACTTGCCCACAGAAATGCGTAGGACGTTGTATGCCTCGCTGCAAACCGACGGCAGCTACCAGGACACCGCCGACGTACTGGACATTCCTATCGGCACCGTGCGCTCGCGCCTGTCACGGGCACGCGAACAGCTCAAGCGCGTCACCCACACCTCACTGCACCCGTAAGTTGAATTAGCCGGTCAAGCGTTGGGCGACAGGGATATCTGCCCAACACTGTCGGACTTGGCCCGCGAGTAAACCTTCAAAGACACCGAGCTTCTTCTACTCCCCCTCATCCACGGTGCATTCGCCACCGCCCGTCGCCAAAATCAGCGCTTTGGCTTAAACAGTTGAAAGCGTAGAAAAATTTTCAACAAAAACGCTTGACGCATTGCCGTTCCAAGCGAATAATGCGCGCCACTTGGCTACATAGCTCAGTTGGTTAGAGCATAGCATTCATAATGCTGGGGTCCGGGGTTCAAGTCCCTGTGTAGCCACCAAGTACTAAAAACGGCTTACCGAAAGGTAGGCCGTTTTTTTATGCGCGCAAAAAAACTCCCCAACTGTATTTTGACGCCCCCCACCCCCACTGTTAGTGTCCAGCCTCCCCCCAACACGGAGTGCCACGATGCAACTGGACATCTACCAAGTCGACGCTTTCAGCCACCATCCCTTCGGCGGCAACCCGGCAGCAGTGTGCCCACTCACTGAGTGGCTGCCTGATGAGCAACTGCAGCAGATTGCGGCCGAGAACAATCTTTCGGAAACCGCGTTCTTTGTACCCCGTGGCGACTTCTATGAGTTGCGCTGGCTCACGCCGGAAGTTGAGGTGGACCTGTGCGGCCATGCCACGTTGGCAGCCGCGTGGGTATTGATGCACAAGTTGGCGGACGCCCCCCAGGTGTTGCGCTTTGCGACCCGTAGCGGCGAGTTGCGGGTAACGCGCAATGGCGATGAGCTGGCGATGGATTTTCCGGCCAAGAAACCCGAACGCTGCGAGCCGCCCCACGGCATGTTGAGCGCCCTGGGGCTTGAAAACGCCGAGGTGTTTGGCACCGACGACTACATCGTGCTGGTGGAAGATGAAGCCCAGGTAGCGGCCCTCACACCGGATTTCGCACGGCTCAAGGGCCTGCCTAAACGCGGGATTGCGGTGACCGCCAAAAGCACGCGGTTTGATTTTGTCTCGCGCTGGTTCGGCCCGAATGTGGGGGTCAACGAAGACCCGGTTACCGGCTCGGCGCACACCTCGCTGGCACCGTTCTGGGCCGAGCGCCTGGGCAAATCGCAATTGAGCGCCGAGCAAGGCGGCCAGCGTAAAGGCCAGTTGCGCTGTGAGCTCCAGGGTGACCGGGTGATTATTTCCGGCAAGGCCGTGCTGTACATGCAAGGCACGATTTACCTGTAAAACGCAGTCGCCCAAGGACAACAGCCCCTTCTCACCATGAACGGAGTTCAGCGCGTGTTTTTGATTTCCCGCCGCAGCCTGACAGTCATCGCCGCCACCCTGGCCCTCGCCGCCTGCCACACGCCGGTCAATGAACAGCCACCGGCCCCGGAGTTGGGCTCGGGCTATCGCACCGACCTGAGCACCCGCCACGCCGAGCGCCATATGGCTGCCGCCGCCAACCCATTGGCCGCCGAAGCCGGGCGTGAAATGCTGCGCCAAGGCGGTTCGGCCATTGATGCGGCGATTGCCATGCAAGCGGTATTGACCCTGGTGGAACCGCAGTCGTCCGGCATCGGCGGCGGTGCGTTCATCATGCTGTGGGATGGGCACAACGTGCAGGCTTACGACGGCCGCGAAACTGCACCGGCCGGGGCGACAGAGCGTCTGTTCCTGAAGGCCGACGGTACGCCGATGGCGTTTACGGATGCGCAAATTGGCGGGCGCTCGGTGGGCACGCCGGGCGTACTGCGCGCCTTGGAGATGGCGCACAAAAAGAGCGGCCACCTGCAATGGGCCAAGCTGTTCGAGCCGGCGATTCGCCTGTCGGAGCAAGGCTTCGCCATTTCCCCACGCTTGCACAGCTTGATCGCGGCTGACCGCTTTATCGCGCAATCGCCCGACATGGCGGCGTACTTCCTGAATGCCGATGGCTCGCCAAAAGCCACCGGTACACGATTGAAAAACCCGGCACTGGCTGCGGTGTTCAAGCGCATCGCCAAGGAAGGGCCGGACGCGCTGTACCAAGGCCCGATTGCCGAGGAGATCGCACGCAAGGTACAGGGCCATCGCAATGCCGGCAGCCTGTCCCAGGCCGACCTCAAAGGCTACACCGCCAAGCAGCGCGCACCGCTGTGCACCGACTACAAACAATGGAAGGTCTGCGGCATGCCACCGCCGTCCTCGGGCGGGATAGCCGTGGCGCAGATCCTGGGGACATTGCAGGCGCTGGAAACCCGCGACCCACGCCTGGCCATCGCCCCCATGACACCGGTCAAGAGCGCTTCGCCGGCCGGGCTTGAACCGACACCCGAGGCCGTGCACCTGCTCGCCGAAGCCGGGCGCCTGGCCTTTGCCGATCGCGCGCTGTACGTGGCCGATGCAGACTTCACCCCCGTCCCGGTCGCCGGCCTCGTCGCGCCAAGTTACCTGGCACAACGCGCCACGCTGATCGGCGAGCGCAGCCTGGGCATCGCCAAGCCCGGCCACCCCGCCGGTATTCAGGTGGCGTACGCACCAGACCGCTCGCCGCTACGCATCTCCACCTCACAGGTGGTGGCGGTGGACGACCAGGGCGGCGCCGTGTCGATGACCACCACGGTGGAAGCGGCATTCGGCTCCCATGTGATGGTCCAGGGCTTTTTGCTCAACAACCAGATGACCGACTTCTCGTTCATCCCCGCAGAAAACGGCCAGCCTGTGGCCAACCGCGTACAACCGGGCAAACGCCCACGCTCGGCCATGGCGCCGACCCTGGTATTCGACCGCAAGACAGGCGAACTGCTGGCTACCGTCGGCTCCCCCGGCGGCTCGCAAATCATCGAATACGTGAGTAAATCCCTGGTGGCCATGCTCGACTGGAAGCTCGACCCGCAGGCGGCCATCAGCCTGCCCAACTTTGGCAGTCGCAATGGTGCTACCGAGTTGGAAGTTGGACTGTTCAGCCCGGCGCTGAAACAGACGCTCAAGGACAAGGGCCACGCCCTGAGCGAGATCGAGATGACCAGCGGCGTGCAAGCCATCGTGCGCACACGGGATGCCCAGGGCAAGGTGTCGCTGGACGGCGGCGCCGACCCTCGGCGTGAAGGCGAGGCGTTGGGCGACTAGGGTGTTTTGATCAAAGGAGAATGCACGGTGCACAAAGCCCATAACCTCAATGCCCTCCCCGGCGTGGATCACGGTTTTTGCTCGATTGACGATCCGCTGCGCCCCGATGGCGTGTTTATTTGCAAACAGGTGCACAGCGCGTCAGTGATCGAGTGGCAGCCGGGTCAGCCGGCCAACACGAATGAGGCTGACGGGGTGTTCACCCGCAGCCGACAGCCGATTGCGGTCATCACGGCCGATTGTTTGCCCATTCTGATCGCGGGCGGTGAGTCGGTAGCAGCCATTCATGGCGGCTGGAAGGGCTTGCAGCGTGGGATCATCGGCAATGCCGTGCAGCGCTTCATAGATGACGGCATTACTGTGGACCAATTGCGGGTGGCGATCGGGCCGTCGATCAAACCGTGCTGCTATGAGGTGAGCGCAGCGTTTATTGCCGAGCTCCAGGTCGATCAAGGCCACCTGTGGCAGCACGGCCAGGCACCCTGGAGCGTTGAGCAACCGGCGCCTCTACAGCCCCCGCGCATTCCACCGCCCCACGCCAGGCAAACGGGAAGTGCCTGGTTTGATTTGAGCGGGTATGGGCTGCTGTTGCTGCACGCGGCGGGGGTCAAGCGCGAGCAGATCGAGGTGAGTGACGTGTGCACTTATTGCACGTCGCCGACGTTTGCCAGCTATCGCAGGAGGACGCATCACTTGGAGGAGCCGAAGACGTTGATCTATTCGTGGATTGCTCGTACAAACTAACGATCAAACCTTACTCTTGTGGCGAGGGAGCTCGCTCCCTTGCCACAGCTGCTCACAAGCCGTTGAGTCGAGCGCCCCCAAACAATCAGCGATTGCTCTTCAACCCCTTGCGACTCGCATGTCGCTCCAACGCCAACTCAATCAACCGGCTCACCAACTCGCTGTAGCTCATGCCCGCCGCCTGCCACAGCTTGGGGTACATGCTGATGCGGGTAAAACCGGGCAGTGAGTTGATCTCGTTGATCAAAACTTCGCCGTCTTGGGTCAGGAACACATCCACCCGCGCCAGCCCGGCGCAACCCAACACCTCAAACGCTTCGATGGCCAGTCGGCGAATGCGCTCGCTGGCTTCATGACTGATAGCCGCCGGCACCACGACCTGGGCGGCCTGGGCGTCGATGTATTTGCTGTCGTAGGAGTAGAAGCCGCCGCTCACCACGATCTCGCCACAACCGCTGGCGATGGGCTGGTCATTACCCAGCACAGCGCATTCGATTTCACGGCCCTGCACGGCGGATTCCACCAGCACTTTTTCATCAAAGCCCAGCGCCAGTTCAACGGCAGCGTGGTACTCGGCTTCGTTGCCGACTTTACTCACGCCCACAGAGGAACCCTGGTTAGCGGGTTTGACGAACATCGGCAAACCGAGCTTGTTCACCGCCGTTTCAAAGGAGGTGCGCGCCGCGTTGCGACGTGTAAGGGTGATGAAGGGTGTGACGGCAATACCCGCGTCACGCAGCAGGCGCTTGCTGATGTCTTTGTCCATGCACACGGCCGAGCCGAGCACGTCGGAGCCGACGAAGGGCAAGTCGGCCATACGCAGCAAGCCTTGCAGGCAGCCGTCTTCGCCGAGGGTGCCGTGGACAATCGGGAAGATCACATCGATGTGTTCCAGCAAGCCCTGGCCGGAGGTTTCCACCACTTGCTGGCTGGCCTTGCCGGGCACCACCGCCAATTCACGGTTGGACTGGTTGAGGGCGATGAGCGCCGGGTTTTCCTGGTTGAGCAGGAAATTGGAGGTGTCATTGAGGTGCCAGTGACCGGCCTTGTCGATACCGATCAGCACGGGCTCAAAGCGCGAGCGGTCGAGGGCGTCGACGATGTTGCGCGCCGATTGCAGCGAGACTTCATGCTCAGCCGAACGGCCCCCAAAAATAATCCCTACCCGCACCTTGCTCATGACCCGACCTCACTATTGAAAGTAAGGCTTCTTACCACGGGCGGTCAGCGATTCGCTACCCGATGTGCCTCGCCCAACACCTGCACAATCGTACAAGACCCCGGCAGACAACCGGTGCAGACTCAGTTAACGTGTTTCCACCTCCTTTTGTGACAAGTCACCATGGGCAACCCCACCCACTCCCTCGACTGGCTGCACCGCGCGCCCCACGCCAGCGGCCTGGACCGTATCGAGGCGTACTTTGCCGGCTTCGCTTTCGACCCCCACCGCCATGACACCTACGCCATTGGGCGCACATTGTTCGGCGTGCAGAGCTTTCATTATCGCGGCGGCACGACCCACAGCCTGCCCGGCACCACCATGGTGATACACCCGGATGAAACCCATGACGGCCGCGCCGGCAGCGACGAAGGTTTCAAGTACCGGATGATTTATGTGGAGCCGGCGCTGATCCAGCAGATCCTCGGTGGCCAGCCGTTGCCGTTTATCCCTGGCGGCTTGTCCACCGACCCACGGCTGCACCGCGCCAGCGAAGTCTTGTTGCAAAGCCTGGATTGCCCGATAGACCCGATGCAAGAGCAAGACGCCCTGTTCGACCTAGCCCAGGCGCTGAGTGCTGCGTCCGGGGCCATCATCCACCGTAAATCCTTTGACTACATCGCAGCCGAACGCGCCCGTGAGTTCATCCACAGCGCCCTGGGCCGCAGCATCACCCTGGATGAAATAGCCGACCACGCCGGCCGCGACCGCTGGGCGTTATCGCGGGATTTTCGCGTGTTGTTCGGCACCAGCCCCTACCGCTACCTGACCATGCGCCGGCTGGACCTGGTGCGCCACTTATTGGCCCAGGGCCAATCGTTGGTGGATGCGGCCATGACCGCAGGCTTCACCGACCAGAGCCACATGACCCGCCAATTTCGCAGCACCTACGGCATGCCGCCATCACGTTGGGTGAAGATGCTCGGACGCTGAAATGCGTGGGGACTGTAGGAGCGAGCTTGCTCGCGAAAAGCGTCAACGATAACGCGGGCTCCCTGAATGAACGCGGCGCCGGTAAGTTTTTCGCGAGCAAGCTCGCTCCTACAAAAGCTGCCCAGTTACTGGCATTTGGTCATGGTTTGTAAAAGGCCAGCAAGCCGTGTCCCTTTAAATTGCAGGACGTTTCCGAGACAATCCCCGCCGCCTTGTGCCTGTTGGAATCGATGGCTAGTCTTCGGCCCGTCGCTGGATTTCAGTGATCGGGTTTAGCAGCCCGAACTCAATAGGCACAGGTTCACCTATACGTTTATGGTGGCTGTGCGCGGGGCACTTTCGGGTGCGCCGGTTTTCCTATTGACCGGTCTGCTAACCCGCGTACAGCTGCCACCTTGCGTTTAGCAGCGTGAGTGGTCGCTCCCTTGCACAATAGGAGTTACACCAACTTCCCGATCCACCCATGGATTGCCTCGTCGTCAATGAAGAGCTCAGCTTCGAAGACGCTCAACTCTACATTTCCCATCTGATCAACAGCGCATCGGCCACGGTGTGGGACTGTTGCGATCATCTGCAACCCCACGACCGCGCCCGAATCCATGCCGCATGGCACTTGCTGGAGATGGCCAAAACCGTGGTAAACCGCACCATCGAGTGCATGCCGCGCACCTGAAAACACTACAAAACCCATGTGTGTGTGCTGGCTTGCCTGCGATGGCCATAGATATCGACACAACGCTGTCGCAATCAACGGTAACCACGATGCGAAGCGAGCCGCTCTTGATCTTGATCTTGATCTGCTTTTGATCTTAGGCGCCCCGTTAAACCACGCTGGCCGGAATTCGACAGGGATTTGGGGGGTAAACCGGCAGGGATGCCGGCTTAGCCGCCCCGCGCCATGGATGGCGCGTGGCGGCGGCCCCCCAAATCACTGGCGGATTACGGGCACACCGAGCCTAAGCGAGGTGCCGAGTGGTGGGGCAAGAGCGTTTTGCTTACTTTTGCGCTGTTCAAAAGTGAGCCGCCGTCAGGGCGGAACCCTAAGTGGCCGTTACCGCAGCAATGGATATGTACCCAATCCAACTGTGTTGACTGCCAGGCCGCCTTCGCAGGCAAGCCAGCTCCCACATTTGGATCTCGGTGTGTCAGGTAGATAGGCGGTTGACAGGTGGTCACGGAGGCAAGCGCCCCTCCCACCGTTGAAGTGTGGCGTTACTGGCATTTGGTCATGGTTTGTAAAAGGCCAGCAAGCCGTGTCCCTTTAAATTGCAGGACGTTTCCGAGACAATCCCTGCCACCTTGTGCCTGTTGGAATCGATGGCTAGTCTTCGGCCCGTCACTGCCTTTTCAGTGATCGGGTTTAGTCGCCCGGACTCTAATCAGGCGCATGGTCCTCCATGAGGTTTTATGGTGGCTGTGCGCAGGGCACCCTCGGGTGCGCCGGATTTTCCTGATTAGCCGGTCGACTAACCTGCGTACAGCCGCCACCCTTCGTTTAGTCGCGACTGGGCCGGCTTCTGCCTTAATCAGGAGTTACACCATGACCAAAGCACTTCCCGATCCACCCATGGATTGCCTCGTCGTCAATGAAGAGCTCAGCTTCGAAGACGCTCAACTCTACATTTCCCATCTGATCAACAGCGCATCGGCCACGGTGTGGGACTGTTGCGATCACCTGCAACCCCACGACCGCGCCCGAATCCATGCCGCATGGCACTTGCTGGAGATGGCCAAAACCGTGGTAAACCGCACCATCGAGTGCATGCCGCGAACCTGAAAACCCCACAAACCCTATGTGGGAGCTGGCTCGCCTGTAACCACGATGCGAAGCGAGCCGCTCTTGATTTTGATCTGCTTTTGATCTCAAGCGCTCCGTCAAACCACCCCCCGGTGTCAGGGTAGTTGTCGTGTCCCCCGCTTTTTGAAAAGCATTCCGGGGGCGGCAAGAGTATGGTCATGCCTTTCTATTCAGAAGAACGTAAAGCTGCGCTGCTGAAAATGATGCTTCCGC
>NZ_MVOJ01000040.1:0-69325 GCF_002018845.1 Pseudomonas sp. MF6394 | reverse complement strand
GATGGTTTCATCGTCTCTGAACACGTCAGAGAACGCCCTAGGCAGTGTATTTTTGACCGGCATAATGCTCTGAACCCCATGTAGACCGTGCATTTTAGCATTTTATACAAAAGCCTCCTGTCATTGCATTGAGCGGTGTGCGGATTTCATGGCTCATGGTCGCCAGGAACGTGGTCTTGGCCCGATTGGCTTTTTGGACCATTTCCAGCAACTGCTCGCGCTCGCTGATATCCATCCAGCCGGCAATCATGCCGCTGACGGCGCCCTCACTGTCTCTGTACGGCAGCATCCAATGATAGATCGTCAACCTGCGGCCATCCGGTAGCACTAGCGCGCGATCCTGGACTTTTGACACCCCGTCACGCAGTACCTGCAAATAATCAGCGTAATAAGTTGCAGCTTCCGTGCTGTCGACAAATGCGTTTTCAGTGATGCGCTTACCCAGCACGTCCTCACTGCTCAAGCCTAAGGCTTCAAGATAACTGGAGTTACAGATCACTATGCGTCCTTCGAGATCACGCACATAGATCGGATGCGGTGTGCCGTCGATCAGCACCCGCTTGAACTCCAACTGATTATTGAGCGCCCGCTCGGCCACTTCGCGACGGTGGATCAAGCGACGCAGGTAGGCGATCCAGGCAATCGCTACTAACAGCAATACAGCGGCAATAAAGAAGCCCTGGATGATCACGCCACGATTGCGCAGCCAGAAGTTGTCATCCACCACCACTTCACTGCGCCAGCGACTGGTGATCTCGGCCATCTCCTCCGGCGAGATGCTCAGCAGCGCTTTTTCCAGAATGGCGTACAACTCCAGCTCGCCGCGATGGGTGGCGAAGGCGAACCGGGCGGGGTCGATACCCACAGTGCTGGTGACCTGCAGGCGGTCCCGGTACTGGCGCGAAATCATGTAGCGGGCACTGAGCAACGAGTTGGCGCCCGCATCGACTTCATTGTTGGCAACCATCGCCATGACCTGGGCGGCGTTGTCCGCATAGACAATTTGAACCCGCGGATAGCGGCTGGCGATGAAGTCGGTGAGAAACATACCGCGAATGATCGCCAGCCGCTTGCCAGCCATATCGCCAAGGGTCGCCGGGCTATTGGGCCCGACACGGCTGATCAAGACGTAAGGCGTCGAAAGATACGGCCTTGTGAAGCGCATCAACCCTTCCCGCTCGGCACTCGGGGTCAAGGCCGCCAGCATGTCGACCTTCCCGGCATGCAGGGTGTCGATCTGCCGGGCCATGGAAGTACCGCGCACCACATCGAACTTCAAGCCGGTACGCAGGCTGACCTTGGCCAACACATCGGCGCTGACGCCGCGAAGCGCCCCTTTTTTATCGAAAAAAGACAGCGGCAGAAAGTTTTCCATCGCTGCAACGCTCACTCGTGGATGATCCTCCAACCAGCGCTGTTCCTTGGGGGTCAGGTGCAGCCGATTCTGCCCCGGGATATTCATCTCGGAGGCCCGCCAGCGCCGCAGGATGGTCATGCGCTCTTCAATGGGGATCGCCGCGATGGCGGCGTTCACGATGCCCAGTAGTCGAGTGTTGGCGGCAGATAAGGCAAACGCAAAACGGCTACCTTCCAGCCGTGCAAAGTCGGTGAGCTTGACGTTATTCAGGTAGTCCATGCTGATCAGGTAATTGGCGCTGATCGCGTCGCCCAGGTAAGCGTCTGCCCTGCCGAAGGCAACTGCCCCGATTGCACTCAAGGTCGAAGGATAAAGTTGCAGCTCAGCATCGGGGTAGGCACGGCTGACCGCCTGCGGTGACAGGTAGTGGTACAGCATGGCGACCTTTTTTCCAGCCAGGTCTGGGGTAAACGAAGCACCGGCATCGTTACGAGCGACGATCATCGGCTGATCATCGGCATAAGCAATCGACATCACCAGTTCCGAATCGACCGCTTCAAACCCATTGGCGGTCCCCAACAGATCGACCTCACCCTCTTTCAACGCACGGATCACATCCGCTCTGGACGGATATCGGCGCACCTGTACCTGGATATGCAGCAGTTGAGCCAGCAGCCCTGCGTAATCGGCGGTGAGCCCTTCATAGTCATGGCCATTGCCAGTCAGATCGAAAGGCGGGTAATCCGGCACCGAAACCCCGAGGTACAGGGTGCCTTTTTTGCGCAACCAGCCCCAGTCCGCCTCAGCCAACCCTACCTGGTGCTCGCCCAGCGCAGAGCGCCCCAGCAATTCCAGTGTCTCCACCCTGGGCTGTTCATCGGCAAGGGCTTGTTGGGCGCCCCCGAAAACCAGCAGCACCCCAAGCAGGCACAGGCACAGCCGTCGTGAATACTTCATCAGATCAGATTATTTCGTTTAGCCAGGTCCGCCAGGTGCACCAAGGAGCTCAGGTTGAGCTTCTCGACTATTCGGGCTTTATACGTACTGATGGTCTTGTTGCTCAGAATCATCTGTTCACCGATCTGCTTGTTACTCAAGCCCTTGGCAAGCAGTTGCAAGATTGATAGTTCTCTATCAGAAAGGCTTTGTATCAACGCCTGCTCCGAGGCATCGACGTCCTTCCTGCGCACCGAGTTCATGGTCAGGTCGGGAAAGAAGGTAAAGCCGGACTTGATGGCATTAATGGCTTTCGCCAGTTCGTCCAGGTCTTCCGCCTTTGAAACGTAGCCGGCCGCCCCTGCCCGCATGCAACGCATGGAAAAAAATACGGCAGACAGCGACGTCAGCACCAGCACCTTCACCGGCAGCTTCAAATCCGAGATTCGATTCAGGGCAATCAGGCCATCCACCCCCGGCATGGTGATATCCAGCACGATGAGGTTTGGCTGATGTTCACGAGTCAGCCGGACCGCATCGGCCCCGTTGTCGGCCTCCGCCACAATCTCGTACTGCTCTTGCTTCAAAATCATTCTTACGGCGGAACGAATGAACGGATGATCGTCCACAATCATGGCTTTGAGCATAAGAGCCTCTAAAAAGATGACGAAACTAAAAACGGAAGAGATAACCGCGCTTTACCAAAACACCCGGTAACAGTTTATGCCTGACTTTCAGCATATTCGATGCATGGCAAAGTTGCCTGAGATTTGTTTTCCCAGGCTCAAACGCTCGCCAGGCGCCGTCCTAGCCCGCAACGAAAGGCGCCTGCAACCACGTCAGCAGCTCATGGGACGACATTGGCTTGGCGTAGTAGAAACCTTGACCTTGTTCACACCCCATCTTGATCAGTGCGTGGCTCTCCTGCTGCTTGCTGACCCCTTCGATCACCAGCGTCATGTTCAGCGCGCGCGCCAGCGCCAGGGTGCTGGCAATCAGCGCTTTGCTACGCGGCTCATGAATGCTGCGGACAAACTCCCCGTCCAGTTTGATTTCGGTGAAGGGCAACTGGCAGAGCAGTTTCAGCGAGGAAAAACCGACGGCAAAGTCATCGATCGACAGCCCGCACCCCATCACACGCAAGCGCAGCAAACCTTCCTGGACCCGCGGTTGAATCTCAAGCAGGCCATTCTCTGCCAGCTCGAAGGTCAGGTTCGCCGCGGATATGCCATAACGTTCCAATGCCTGGCGAATATGGTCGATGAGCCCCATCTCGCGTAATTGCGAAGCATGCAAGTTGAACGACATCTCCAGGGCCCGACCATCGCGCCGTAAGATACTCAGCAGGCTCAGGCCCTGCTCTAGTAACTGTGTGAACATCACGTCGATCAAGTCGTAAGCCAGGACGGCCGCCAGGAAATCCCTGGGCAGCAGCAAACCCTTGGTTGGGTGCTGCCAACGCGCCAGGACCTCGACCCCGGACACCTGACCATCGGCCAGCACAAACTTGGGCTGGAAAAATGCCCGGAATTCGCCCAGGGCCAGGCCGCGGCGAATGTCTTCTTCGTTAGGTAGCGCCGTCGCCGGCGAAGGTATCGAGGCGGTGATCGGGCATTGACGCTGGTAACGCAGCAGGACTTTGTGCAGCGCTTTGGACTGGATCGGCGTGCTGAGGGTACCGAGCAGTTGCAGACCGGAAAATGAGGCCATCTGTTCGATCGCCCGACGCAACTGCGGTTGGAAATCGCAATAGAGAATCACCGACCGGACCATCAAGAGCTGGCCCGCACAGTTAAGGAAGTCCAGGCAGTCCATGCCCTTGTGCGCCAAGTCGCACAAGGCCACATCCACCGCGCCCTGCCTTTGCAGCAAGGCCAAAGCCTGCTCGCCAGTGCTCGCCTGCAAAATATTGAGAACACCCAGTTGCTGCAGCGCGACGACCATCGCGTTGCGCTGAGCGGAGTGCTTTTCCAAAACTAGAATACGCAGTGAGATCATTTTTCGTTCGCTACTTCCGCCGAGCCAGGAAATAGTAGTTTGAAAGATGACGACTCAATGATGAGCAGGGTTGGGGAGCAGATACCTGTAGGAAATTTCCCAAGCACGGTATGGCTGTTTACGGCGATTCAGGTCGCACGAGCGGCCAGCCCGATCAATGCCTACGGCACTGGGCATTGCCTGTCTCAGTTACCGATGCCACGGGGCGCACGTCCCGCTCCCGCTAAGATGCCCAGGGCAATCAGCTCTGGGAAAGAGCCCCACTATCTCTCTTTTCGACGTCCCAACAGTGCAATCAGGTAGGCGACGGAGTCGGCGTTGTTAAGTACCGTCAGGATACGTTTAAGCGGATCGGTGCGGAAAACTCGCCGGGCATCGGCGAGGGTTTGGGTGCCGGTAACGGTGAGCAGCCTGTCGAGCACATGCTGTGTCGCCGTGCCCTGTGTAGGGTCTGTTTTGAGGCCGGTTGCAATATCGACAACCTGGAACAATTCATGGGTCGGGGTATTGAGCGACAGCCTTGAAAGATGGCGGTTTTCCAGGGTTATTTTAGTGTTACGGCCCTCAGGGGTTTGTGGATCAATCAGGTCATCAAAGGGATGGGTGGAATGCACGTAAGCCAAGTCCAACGTCTCACATACATGATGAGTGATTTCGTGAATGAGGGTAGTCGCACGGGCATGGACGCTGACATAGAACGGTTTTATCAACAAATGACCGTATTTCAGACCTGGGTTGAAAAACACCTCGGTCAAGTACACCAGTTGAAGGGGGTCAGGGACAATCGTAAAGGCCATCAACGTGTGCCCGCCCTGAAGAGCCGGCAACCGCGAACGGCCAATGACAAATCGCGTTGAGTCCGAGGAGGTCAGTGAGGGCTCCATCAACGCAGTGCAGACCGTATCGACGATCTCCTGAATTTTTTCAAGGTGTTCGACCTCGAGCGTCTGCAAGCCGAAAAACGCTTTGATCTGTTTAACGAGCTCAGGTGCAGCAAGGGGGGTTTGTGCGATCAGGCGCAAATTTTCCTGGGCGTTCTTTGCATAAAACGTCGCCAAGGCAAGTGCATCGGTGATAACCCAGGATTCCCGAGCGTAAAGCGCTCGTATCTCGCGCATCCCGCTGGCCAATACATTCATACTGGAGCGCGCAAATGGCTCGGAGTAGAAGCGATTAAGTAATCGTGCAAGTGTGCGTCGCCCCATCAGCACTGGGCCGGCGCTACTGAGCATCCACTGTTGTCGAGGGTTGAGCTGTACCTCAGGACCGACTTCGCCATCACCGATGATGCGCCAACCCTGGCCATGCTTGATGACTTGGAACACTTTCCCTGCCACCGCCGCGTAGTAATGGTTGGAGGTCGATCGGTAAAGGTTGAGTGAGGTGTCTTTGATCAGGTTGGCCAAGCTCGGTTCAAGGACTTCGAAACGCTGGAGCCGGGTGCGGGAAGCAGCGGTAATGTCCAGCGCGGGCCAGGACACCACAGAGGCCGCAGGTGTGGAAGGCGGCGGGATCGGCTCGGGTGCCGGGGGCATGCCGCCCTCTGATACGGGAGGCATGGAATCGCGCAAACCGACCAGCAAGGCGACCCCGCCAATGAAATGCCCCAGTGCCTCATGCCATTGGTGGCTTTGCAGCTCTTCGGCAGAAGCCTTGAACAGCTTGAAGCTCTGCCAGACCACCAAGGGGTAAGCCAGTTTTCCGGCAAAAAACACGATGGCCTGCTTCACGCCCTCAGAGAATACGGCCTTGGCCGTCTCCCAGGCGGTGCCTGCACTGGCCGTTTTTTGGCAGCCCAGCAGCGTCGTCAGCAGCTCGACATTGTCGGTATACAACTGGTTGAACAAAGGCGCGGTGATGGGGTTGGATGCCAGTTGGAGGGTGGTGTTGGCTTGGGGTTGCTCCAGTGCGCTGGTCAGTGCCGCGTGGTCGACGGCCGGGACCACCAGCCGAACCCAACGCTGTAAGGCACCAGAGGCTGTCAACTCGGCACGCAGTGCGGCCTCCACCGTGTATTCCTTAAGGGTGTAGCCTGGGCTATAGGGGGCATAAAGGACTAGAGGCCCCTCGTCACCCGAGGTGGGACCGATCAGGTAAACCCCAGGGATCTTGATCGTCTTCCTCCCTCCATCAACCAGCAGTTGCAAAGGGCGGATCATCGCGTTGGCATCCACCACTGTCGCACGAGCGATAGCATCGGGCATGTCCATGATCTGTTGAATGAGCCCGAAGGCCGCCGGTGAAAGCTGACCTTGCAGCATCATGCCATGAGCGTATTGCATCAGTTGCCACGGCAGTTGCTTGGCGAATCGTGTAGCACGTTGCTCAAAATCTAGGCTGGTGGGGCCCAGTAATCCTTCGATGTAAGTCTGATAAGCCCCATTGATATTCAGCGCCTGTATCCGCGTTTTCAGCGTCTGTGCATCCAGCGCGGAGGGTAATGGCGTTTTACCGGTGCTGGCGAACAGCGGCACCTCATCGTTCCAATACGATTGATGGCTCAAGGCATAGTCCAGCAGTGACTGGTTGCGCGCAGGCGTACTGCCCTGCGCCGGCAGCCCGACTTCGACGTCATCCGGCGTAATGCTGGCCTGGTCGTCACCGTCCTTGAGCACAGCGCTGAGTTTGTCGTGCGTGAACCGAGCCAGCGAGTCGATCCCGTGCAGGTAATCCTGATTATCAGTGACATTGTTTCGATACTGCTCCAACAACTCGGCATAGAGCTGTTGATCGACAGCACTGGCGTTGCCCAACCATTGCAAACCATGTTGCACGATCATGGCCTGGACCATGTCCATGGCACGCCGCAGGTTGGTAGGCGCCAGGTCTTGCGTGGCTTGAACCTGCCACAGCTTGCGCAACTGTTCGAGCGACAGCTGCGTGGCCAGGATTCGCTCCAGCTCACGGTCTTTGTGTTGAGCATAGGTTCGTTGCAAGTGTTCGACGAGGTTGTCTTCGATCAGCTCAAGGGAACTGAGTGCATAGGACGGATGGGCGTGCCAGTCCGGTTGCGCCAGGTTCTCCAGCAAAGCCTGTCGCTCGTCCGGGCTTGCCAGGCGTCGATCAACCTCTGCTTTGAAGTGGCTCAATGAAGCGAAACTTTCCAGTCCCAACGCGGGCGTCCAGAGCAGTGCACGACCGCAATAGTGGGGGTCAAGCCCGCCGCGTTCGGTCAACATGAAACAGTGAGTGAGTAACTGTTGGGTGTGTTGCCCTGTGGGCGTGATCGCCAACGCAAACGCATCAGGGCGAAACCCGTTGACACTCAGGCGCAAGTCTCGAGCGTAAATACCCAGCACGGTTGAGAGTACTTCGTAGTCCAGGGGCAATAACGCGTTATTCCACAGCCTGACTTGCATTTCCCCGGTCAAGCCCATCTCCATTGCTTTTTTCAGCAAGGGTTGCATGTTGGGGTACGCACTGTGGGTTCTACGCAGATACGGCTTGAAACCCTCGATTGCACTGTCGATCAGCGCATTGAAGTCGGTGATGTCCAGGCCTGAAATCTTGGTGGCGGTATTGTCAGATGTGATTGAGTAGACGTGAGTGTTCAACGGGTCGTTCAGTGCCCCCACATCGCCACATAAACGCGCCAGAAAATACTCGACCATACTGCTCGATGACAGCAGTTGAGGTGTATCGGTGTCACTTGAGGGGCTGCTGTATTGACGTACCGAGAGGCACGCTGCCTGCAGGTGTTGATGCTTAGCATGCAGCTTGGTGTTGAGGTAGGTGGTGGCGGAATTCTCCAGCGAGGGGCGCCATGCCAGATGTCGTGCGATTTCAGCGCTGACGTTTTCGAGCAATTGCGCAGAGGTGCGCAGTGCCGAGAGCGTTGGCGGAACCCTGGGTTCTGTCGCCGCCGCAGTCCAGGTACTTGCCAACTGGGTACTCCAGCGGCCCATGGGGTCGAAGGTCAGTAGTTTTGGATCAATCATGCCACGCACATCCAGCACATGATCGACCAGGGCATCGAGGTCCATCGTGCCCTGGCTCAGGCGATATTGATCGAGGGCGTATTCAAGGTTGCGGCCTTGCTTCTCAATAATGCCCACCATGATGCTGTCGAAAACACCCCCCGTGATCGGGGCTTTGATGACCTCGCAAGCCGACAGATCGGCTTCGTTGAAGCGTTGCGACCTGGCCAGATGATTTCTCCAGGCATCGGCGTGCTGCCGCGGGTTGAGGCTATCGACAAGGTGGGTTTTCAGCGCATCCAGTGCAGTGAACGATTGCAAGCCTTGGTGGGGGGTGTAGAGCATCCAGGGCGAGCCATCGTCACTTTCGTTGCTGCTGATGATGAGTGTGCCTGCCAGTTCGACAGGGGGTTGCCCAGGCGCCTGCAGCTGTGCCTTTTCAACAGTCACGCTGGGAGCCGCCGTTGTCGCGGCAAGCGCAGCCTTGAGCGGCAAGGCCTGCAGTTGCAAACGCTGGTCAACCGTAATCGCCGCTTGCTGCTGTTGGTCCAGCGCCACCGTGATAAAGGCATTGGCCATGGCATGGGTAAACAGTTGCAGCCGTGAGGCCCCGGTGGAAGCAGGTTGCGCCCAAAATGCCTTAGGCTGTTGCTTCATGTGGGCTCGCAAGCCCCGCGCCAGCCCTTGCACCGAGGCTTCCCAACGTAACTGGTCGTCAGCCCCCTGAGCGGGCTGCTGCGGGTCAGGCGTGCGTTGAGGGTCAACGTAGCGCCGGGTTTCGCCTTCAGGCCAGCCATTGTTGACGAAATACTGGAGGATAGTTGCGCTCAACGTGCGGGTGGTCGTGTGCCGCAGCGGTGGCTTGTCAGCGGTGCCTGATTCGCTGGAGGTGTCGACAACATACGTGTGCACCTGGATTCGGTGCTGATCGACGCCCGCAAACGTCTGCGCCAACTGCGTGCAAATGTATTCATCCAGCAGAGAGGTGAAACTGGGCAGCTTGAGCAGTTCCTCGCGCATCAGACGGGCGTTTTCCAGCAGGTTGTTGGCGAGGGTCGTGTGTTGGGCTTGGAAGACAGCGCCACCCACGGTATGTGCGCTAATTGTCAGGTTCGCAGTGGGCGTCAGGATGTGCTGCTGGGAGATGGAAAGGTAATCGAGCAACCCTTGGCGCTGCGACGAGTCTTTGAGCCACGCCCCCAGTTGCGTCTTGAGTGCGTCATGGCTTTGCAGCTTTTCCAGGCCGCGAACGGGCGTGTAGAGAATAACGCCCCCTTCCGGGGCGGGGCTCATGACGAAGGCGCCCGCCAGTTCAATAGCCGGTTGGCCGGGTACGTTCAATTGCAGGGTTTGGACGTGCATCGGCACTGTTTGTGCGCGTCGCAACGCATCGGTGGCCAGATAGACGCTGTCGAACCAGTCAAGGTCCTTGAGGGTAAAGTTGCGTGCGCGTTGGCGCTTACTGAGCTGCGTGCGCTCGGTTTGAGTTTCGCTGAAAAAGTACGGTGGGTTGTCCGTGACCATTGAATACGCTCCATGCCGGATGGGCTGCTGAACTGAGCAGCGGTGAGTGATCGAAAAAGATCACTCTGGCGCTTCACGTTTCAGTCGAGGAGCTACATATGCCTATGCTCATGCCCCGCTGGTAGCTCGGCGCATCGCTTGCCGTCCCCCCGGAACAGCGCAAGTGAGCGCAGCAGCGTCCCGGTATCCCCCTCAGTGATAAAAGCGTCCCGGAAGGCTTTGCCGGTCTCTGGGTTGAACAGGCCATCGCGCTCGAACCGCTCAAAAGCCTGGCGGGCCAGCACACCGGACCACGGGTAGGAATACAGTTTGGCCCCATAGCTCCCCATCGGTTGTTCGAAGCGGTTGATCGGGCGGGCGCCATCAGGCCACTGCAAGTACCCCACTTCAGCGTTGGCCTGGGTGAACACCTCGTGAGGTGTACGCCCGTCACCGTAGGTACGGTGCAACTCGAAGTCGACGAGGCCCGTGAGCAACACACTGGCGGTTTCATGACTGGTCTGGATGTGAACCCATCGGCTCATTTTATTGGCCATATCATCACCCAAGGGCTCTCCCGTCTGAAAATGGCCAGAGAGCCAGACCAGGAACGGCGAAGTAAAGCAGAACTGCTCCAGCACTTGGCCGAAGAATTCCGCCGCATCATGGCTCCATTGGTCCATACCGGAAATCGCCCGATAGGGGGCGACGGTCAACAGGTGCTGCAGGCAGTGGCCGAACTCATGCAACAAGACCCTCAATTGCAGATGATCCAGCAAGCAAGGCTGGGCCTCCGTCGGCCGTGGCAACTTGCTGCGAAGCACCGCGATAGGCCGTTGTGGACGCCCCTCGGCCGTCATTCGGTGGCTGCGCAAGCCAAAGGCGGCGCCAGTCTCGCCACCCTCTACGCGGCGATAAGGGTCAATGAACAAATGTCCGATCGGCTGCGCATGCTCCCTGAGCTCAAATACCCGCACATCCGCGTGCCAGGTATCGACCGTGGTCTGTTCGACCAGCTCTACGCCGAACAGGGTCTGGGTAAAGGTGCACAAGCGTTGCAGCACGGTCTCCAACGGAAAATAGTTGCGCAACGCATCCCGGGAAACGCCAGCCACGTCCTGACGGATTTTTTCCACGAAATAGCTGTGATCCCAGGGTTGCACAGCGTCGACCCCGTGCTGCGCGGCATAGCGCTGCAGTTGTTGCGCCTCATCGGCGAATGTCGTGCGTGCCTGCTCAACCTGTTGATGCATAAAGGCAACGACCTCATCGCTCGTCTGCACCGTTTGCTCCACCAACGCCAGCTCGGCGAAGTTGGCATAGCCCAGCAATTGTGCTTTCTGGTGACGGCTGTCGAGCAACACCGTCAGGATCGGTTCATTATCGGTGGCAAGGGCATCGGCACCGGTGTCCACGGCACGGCTGTAGTAAGCCACCATCATTTCCTGGCGCAAGGCTCGATGATCGGCGTAGCTCATCACGTCCTGAAAGGACTGCTCGCAAAGGGTTAGTAACCAGCCATCCAGACCTGCGTCCCGAGCCGCGACCGCCAGGCGCGCCAAGGTTGCCTCGGGCAGTCCGCTCAGCAGCGCCTTGTCTTGAATGTGCTTACGCCATGCATCGCTGGAGTCTCTTACCCGGCGCAGGAACTCCTGGCTGAACTCACCGATTTGCTGGTTCAGCGCTTTGAGCCGTAGCTGCTTCTCAGGAGAAAGATCAAGGCCAGCCAAATGGTACTTGCGCAATATTTTACGCAACGCACTGTGGCGTTGTTGATTGAAAAGCGCCGCAATCGGGCTATCGGCAAGCTGTCGGTGCAACTGATACAGGTCGTTGTTCACGGCCAACTCGGCTTTGTATTGCATGGCCAACTCATAACTGCGGTGCGATGCCTGCGCCCATGTCGGCTCTTGGGGGTGGGCGTCAAGCAGTTCAATGAGGTTGAGCACGCCATCCAGGCGAGCCTCCAACGCCTCCAGGGCTTGCACCAGGTCGTCCCAGGTGGGAAATGGCGCCTGGCTGGTAATGATCGTCGCGGTGGCGTTGCGACTTTCAGTGATGATCTGCTCAACGGCGGGCACCAAGTGTTCGGCCCGGATGGCTGAGAACGGTGGCAAGTCGTAGGGTTGTAGCAGTGGGTTGTTTTCAGACATGAAGTCACTCTTCAAAGGTAGCTTGCGAAGCAGCCAGCCTAGGGAGTGAATCATCGTTGGGTGGGCTAAATAGGTATGAGTAATCGGGACAAAAAAGCGATAGCGCGCAGGACACGATCGTCAGTCATCAACATCAGCCTTTGCCCCCCCCCCCCCGCCTTACCCATGCGCTGCCGCAGGAGCACGTCATGCAGCGTGGCAGAGCCCGATAACTGCTTGACCTGCACGAAGTAAGCCTGGCAGCCAGTGCGGGCATTGCGCGCACCGGCTATGGGGATGGGCGTCGGCGTACCAGGCGCGGAGAAATCCGTGTGTCAAACGATGGGGCAATTTCATTGCTTGGAAACCACGGTGACTCAAGATTACCAGTGCCAAAAGTGACATCCACCCAAAGCGCAAAGAGGCGGTTTGGAAAACCGAATCAAAGGTGCAACGCGGGCCTGGGCTCGCGAACCCCATGGACAGAAGGCACCCGGACACGCAGCGCAATCAGCAACGCAGCCAGCAGCATCAGCACGGCTGCCGCTACAAATACGCCTGCACTGCCACCGAGGCTGAATACTGCACCACCCGCGGCGGCGCCCGTGGCGATGGCGGACTGCACAGAGGCCACCACCATGCCGCCGGCGCTTTCCGCCTGATCAGGCACCGCGCTGGCGACCCAGTTCGACCACGCCACCGGCACACCGCCAAAGGCCAAGCCCCAGATTGCCAGCAGTACTGCCTGCACCGGCAACGAGGGTGGCAACAGCACCAACGCCAGTGCTGCAACCCCGACCAGCGCAGGCATTAACACCAGAGTGGCCAGCGGGTGGTGCTCCAGCAGCCTGCCAGCCAACAGCGTGCCGAAGAAGTTCGCCACACCGAACCCCAGCAACATCAGCGACAGCCCTTGCGGGCCGATGCCGGTAGTGCCTTCCAGGAATGGCCGAACATAAGTGAACATCGCGAAGTGGCCGCTATGCACCAGTACACAACCGAACATCCCCATGGCGATGCCCGGGCGCTGCAACACGTCGAAAACCGTGCGCAGACGTGCCGGCCGGCGCGGCGCAAGGCGTGGCAAAGTCAATGACTGAAACGCCAGGGTCACCATGCCGACCGCCGCCGCTGCAAAGAACGCACTGCGCCAGCCGTACAGCCCGCCCAGATAGCTGCCCAGCGGCACTGCAACGACCGTCCCGACCGCAATGCCGCTGAAAATAATCGAAAGCGCCCGAGGCAACAGCGCACTCGGCACCAAGCGCATCGCCACCGCCGCAGCCATGCTCCAGAACCCGCCAAGGGCAATCCCCAGCAAGATGCGCATCAACAACAGCACCGCGAAGCTGGAGGAAACGGCGACCAACAGATTGGAGGCAACCATCAACGTGGAAAACCCCAACAACACCCAACGTCGGTCGATGCCGCGGGTCAGGCCTGGCACCAACAAACCGGCGAACAACGCTACCACTGCTGTCACCGTTACCGCCTGGCCAGCCAGCGCTTCGGACACGCCAAAATCAGTCGCCATCAGTGTTAACAAACTGGCCGGAAGGTACTCAGCGGTCAGTAATCCGAACACCCCCATTGCCAGCGAGAAGACGGCCATCCACGCGGGGGCCGCAGGCTCTGCATCCGAGAAGGCGTCGGGATGGCGGTTGGATACGGCATTACATACACAGTCAGTCATTGCAGGGATCTCCCAATCATCATTGCGATCCGCAGTCTAGGCGCGCGAATCTGGATGATCTATGATCAAAAATCTCTCATTTTTGACTAAAACACCTGAACAATGTCTGCAGAACAGTTTGCGCTTGCCTCGGATCTCATCAACGAACTGTTGCGCGGCATGCGCCTGCGTGGCGTCGAATACCGGCGTATACAAACCAGTCCGAGTTTCGGTTTGGGCTTCGCTGAAAAACCTGGGCATGCCTGGTTCCATTTCATGGCCGTCGGCAATGCGGTCCTGCGAATGGCGGACGGCACCACCTATGCGCTGTCTGCCGGCAACGCCGTGTTCATCTCCCATGGCGCGGCCCATCAACTGTATTCCCATGCGGACGTGCCCGTTCAGGACATCGACCGCCTAGACGGCGTCCCCCTCGGTGACACCGTGAGCGCGGTGCACACCGGAACCGATGCCAGCCCAACGCCGAGCACCATTTTGTTCAGTGGTTGTATGGAGTTTGAACTGGGCAGCATCCATGGCCTCGGCAAACTGATGCCGGGCCTGATGTTGATTGATGCCGACGGCCAGCGCTACCCTGGACTGGTGCCTATTCTGACCACCATGGAGCGCGAAGTCAGCGCCGCACGTGTGGGCTTCGCCGGTATCCTCGCACGGTTGGCCGACGTGGTGGCCGCCATGATCGTTCGCGGCTGGGTGGAGTGCGCTTGCGGGAATGCCTCTGGCCTGGTCGCCGCCTTGCGCGACCCCCGCTTGGCCGGTGCACTGCTAGCGCTCCATCAACAACCGGGCCGCGACTGGACCGTTGCGCAATTGGCAGCGCAATGCAACACCTCACGCTCGGCCTTCGCGGACCGCTTCCAGGTGACGATTGGCATGACGCCGCTGCGCTATGTCACCGAACTGCGAATGCGGCTTGCAAGCCAATGGCTGACCCTCGAAAGGCTGCCGATCGAAGAGGTAGCACAACGCTTGGGCTATACATCCCAGGCGGCTTTCAGTCGCGCATTCAAACGCATTACGGGGAAGACACCGGGGTTAAGTCGCAAGGTGAGGTAGCCTACTGTCACGTGAAGCTGAGCGCATGTAGTCGACGATCTTTACCCCTGAATAATTTAACGCCCGTTACGTCGAGGAATGGGTCACGGCAGTGCACAACCGGCTAAAGGACTGTCAAGTATGACAGTAGACGCCTGCGACGCCCCCACCTGAGAATGAACGCCACGCGGCGAGAATCCCCAGCCTCTGAGACTGGGCCAGCACGTTTGCCGCCAGCACTCGATGAGGGGCTCAGTCATGGAGATCACTGAATGCCGTGCCGCAGACAACGTCATCTTGACGCTAAAGCAACCTATGAACGCGCGACGCACCCGTCTGCTGTGCGGCTATCTGCGCCAGATCAATCCGCCGGCCAAGTATTTGATCCTGGTCGAGGAATGGACGGCGCAAGCCCATTACGTGCAGTTCAACCAGATTACAGGGTGCGCGCGCATCACAAAAAAACTGCGGCCACGCCCGGCCTGAGCATTCGCTCATGAACGTGCGTTCACGTAGCATCAGCGTAACGCTGGTGATCGGCGTGTTCACCACCATGGGGTGGTGCAGGCAGAACGTGCCCTCATCGAGCCGTCGCAGATACAAGACGCGATAGCGATTGAAACAGCGATCGAGGCTCAAAGTGCCACAGCCGCCCCCACCGACACTGCTTGGTATGCTGTCCTCAAAGGCAGTACGCCCGTGCTCATCACCGCGCCCCACGCCACGAAGCCCTATCGAGAAGGCAGCTATCGTTTTTCCGACGGCGCAGGCACGGCGGCGCTGGCCAAACTGCTCAATACCTTAACCTGCGCAACGGTCATTTATACCCAATACCGCAGCCCATCCGACCCCAACTACTATGACGACAATGCCTTCAAGGCCGAAGTCGCCGAGCTGATCAAACAGCACAAGCCCAAGCTATTGATTGACCTCCAAGGCAGCAGCACCTCGCGCCCCTACGATGTCGACTTTGGCACCATGGAAGGGGCGTCGTTGCTGGGCCGCACGGATATCGTCCCTTCCTTACGCAAAGCCTTGCGCAAGGAAGGGCTTCGCAACGTCTCAGACGACTACTTCCCTGCCGCCAAGCATCATACGCTCACACTATTTGCCTCCTCTCTCGGCGTGCCCAGCGTGCAGCTGGAAATCAACAGCACTTGACTGCTTCCATCGCAGGGGGATATCTATGCCCAACGTTTCTCCCAATTGCTGCAAGGCCTCACTCGGTACATTCGAAATACAAATGACACTGCCAACGGTGCGTGTCGAGCGGGTGGTGTGTGATCGCTGACTTATGGGCGCTCATCGCTGAAAGCTATTGCGACAACACCCCCAACCTTGTTCAGGTCCCTCTTCGTTTTGCGCTCTTCCAACAAGGTCCTGGGCAACACAAACCCTTCAAAACTGCGCTGTGTAATCGGGTTGTTACCCCGGCCGCTACAAACGCGACATCGCTGGCAAGCCCTTCACCAACACGCGCCTAACGGCGCTACGCAACGACGCCAAGTTGGCCCATTTGGAAGGCGACGATGAACGCCTGCAACCGGGGTTGGCCTTCGACCTCAACGATCATCCCCGTGAGGACTTCAACGACCGCTGGCGCACCATCGCCATCAAGCACGAAGGCAAGCAACACACCAGTTTGCAGGAGGAATCCTTTGGTAGCGGCCTCGGTACGTCTTATTCTTTGTCCGCGTCACCCAAGGCTGGGCCGGGGCGACCTGGGGCTCCATCGCGATCCCGCGCGTAGGCCAGGAGTTAGTGATCAGCCACCTGGACGGAGATCCTGACCAGCCGATCGCCACTGGGGCCGCCTACAGACAGACCAACCTGCCGCCCTACGAACTGCCCAAACACAAGACGCGGACGACAACCTGCTGGCGATCACTTTTAAAGCGCACAACGGCGAACAGCAGCAACTGAAATTTCGCTATGACGCCCTCGATCAACTGCTCAGCGAAAGCAGTGATGCCGGTGACCTGCAATACGCGTACGACGCCCTGGGCAACTTGGAAACCCTGACCCGACCCGACCAACGCCAACTCAACCTCAATGGCCGGGTGATCTGCGACTTCGGGGCAATTAATGATGAAGTGCTGCGCACCCAGGGCAGCCTGCTGGCCTGCATCCAAGACGACCGCAGCGGCCGCCTCAGCCAAAAAGGCCCTGCACTACATGGAGATGACCCGTTTTTGACAGGCCAGCGCTTTTCCACCGGCAACCTGATGATTGATGCCAGTTGGCAAGCTCTTCACTCAATCGTGCCTCTATTCAGTCGCCCTCGAAAGATCGTTCCTACACCTTCGCCAAACACTTCCGACGGCCCCATCTGAAATACCAAGCAGTCACGAAAAATGACGAGCCCTTTTCTATAATAAACGTTATCTATTCAGTTGTTCCGGGCAATAAGCCCACGTCTCCATTCATCTCATGAAGAACTTGGATTATGCAAAATACTTCGCTTTTCCCCTCATTGCGTACCGCCCTTGGTACAGCCCTGCGGCCCCGACAGCTCAACCGAGAGGAAGAGCGTCTGGTCCACTACTACCGTTGCTTGTCGGAACAGGATCGTGAAGCGGTGCGCTGCCTGATGTTTGCGGTCAAGGAAACCAGCGGAGCCGAACGCCCTCACCCATAAAAAGTGACACCGTCATGGGTCAGCCAACGATGAAGTACCTGCGGGGTTGGACACGTCGCCAAGAGCCGGCCCCCCATGGAACTGTCCTACCCAGCCAAAGCACGCCTGCCGACCCCACAAGCAACGCCATCACGTGCGTGATTGTGACCGCGACCTCGCCGTCGGAACGTTCGACCTTGCTAGAGTACGAAGCCCCATCGCCGTGGAGGAACTGCGCATCCCCATGTCCGCCCTCCTCAGCCTTCAGCCACGATTTCCCTTCGGTGGCCTGACCATCTCCCGCTGTGTCGACGCCCTGATCCGACAGGATCTGCTCGACCCACTTCCCTACGTACGCCGGCACATCTGCGGCGATTGGGGCGATGTGCGCGCAGAACATCGGCGCTACAACGATGCTGCTCTGAAGCTCGGCGGTTACCTGCTGTCGTCCTATGTCATCAGTGACGGGTTGGACCTCTGTGTCTTCACGCAAGCGGACCGGAACCTTACGGCGGTGTTTCTGCTGGATGAGTACTGACTACCGGCCATAAAGCCGGCATGTGCCTGATGCGGTTTGACAGACACCCGCCGCCAAGCCCTAGTCAAAGACCGCAGTACGTCAACGGCGCATTGGCCGCGTCATACCTTCATCACTTTCGTCATCTCAAGGGACGCCCACCCTGCGGTTGGGGAATCCTGCTATGTGCTCCCGCAGGGCTCGCTACTCGCCTGTCGCCGGGAATTTTTCCCCAGCCCCTGTTTCCAGCCATTGTGCATTAACGCTCAACAGTCCTGCGATCCTATCGAGCTGCGAGTGCGGGATACCACGAGAAAACCAGTTGGTCAGCCGCTGGGGGCTGATCTTCAGAAATAGCGCGAAATCCATTGGCACGATCTTGCACTCCGACAGCACTACCCGCAGACGCACGCCGGAACATTCCGCGCTGGCAGCGCGAAGCATCGTTGATCGTCGCCCTGTGCGCGTTTCTTTCCCCTGCCCATAGCCCATTCCTTGCTCCTTGTGTAGCTCCATGTATTTTTTTGCCTTTTTCACACTGCGGGTTCACTGAGTATAAACGCCGCGTTCACCGGTTCCAGTTCCCATGTCGCTTAGCTCATTCGGGTGAGCATTGGGCGCGTCATGCGGCGTGGCAGAGCCGGATAACCGCTTGGGTTGTTGTAGCCGATTTCCGTCAGCCACAACACGCTCCACGGTAGCTTCCGTCTCGATTTCCTCCAGGTGATTGTGGGGCCCACTACGCACTCCTAGACTCCGCCGCCAAGGGCCGTGTGTTCAACTGCTCGACGGTCATGACTCCAGGCATCCTGCTTGAGCCGCCGAAGTACTCGCGCCTGGCCTGCACGAAGTAACCCTGACAACCGGTGCGGGCATCGCGCGCACCGGCCTATGGGGATGGACGTCGGCGTGCCGGGCGCGCCACAACATCAGCACACCTGCGCCCAGCATGTGGCTGTCAGTGCCTCCCCGGCAATGATCAGCCAGTACGCAACGTACCATAGACACGGGGCGCTGATCGCTCGCCACATGGCGGCGTTGTCGGCAAAGGTGGTGTCCATGCTCAGCACGTGCTGGACGAAGGTGAAGTGGCCATCTTTGCGTAACGCGTAAGCATGCTCATCTTCTGCAAAGGCCTGAAAAGCTCAGCACGCTATACCTGCGTCAGGGCTCAGCATCCGATAGATGTTCGTTTGGGGCGTAAGAGTCCGCGCAATCGACTGCCGAAGGTGAAGTGCGCCCCCAACTCTTAGGCATCCATTCAATTTCCGAGGCTTTTTCAATGCTTGGATAAGCCACCCACTACGCCATTGAAAGACACCTCCTACAGACCAAGCGCATGGGTTCGCAGGATGCGTCCTGATTGCTCCCACGTTATTGAAGCCCACGGATGACACTGCCTAGGATGTGCCCACTCGCTCGTTTGATTGAGCCTTGGCCCTCCCAGCGTCCACGACAGGAGTCGATTGACCATGTACAACAACATCACCCTCGGTTTGCGAAAGCGCCTGCTCGCAGGTTCGACCTTCGCCCTCTTATCGCTAAGCGCAGCCCCCGCAGTGGCCACCGACTGGTGGATGATCTTTGGCACCGGCGACACGCCCAACAGAGACCTGTTCTTCGCCGATGCACAGTCGGTAAAAGCCACACAACAACACCCGCAAAACACACTGCTGACAGTCGTGCAGGTGTTTGAAAGCCCCAACAGTCCCAACTACGTGAGCTACGCGCTGGAGCTGCAATGCCCGGAGCGACAGCTCAGGGTGAACTCGGCCACCGCCTACCTGCGCGCCGGGGCCACCACGGTGCTGCCGGCGCCTGAACGCTGGGTGCCGGTGCCCAAGAGCTGGCTGGAGCGTGGCTATGACTTCGCCTGCGCACCAGGCAAACGTAAGTCCAACGCCATGATGCCGATGGGCGTCGGCTCCATCGACAACGCACAACTGGTAGCGATCACGCAGCAAGGCCTCTTCAATCAGTTGCCGGGTAATCAGCCGATCCGCATTGAATCCAGGAAGAGCAGCACCGAGGACGTGATGCGCGACCTCAACTTCCTCTTGGGCGCCCCTGAGAAAAAATAACCTTCAGCGCCGACTGGCATGCTTGAACTATGAGTGATCGACATGAAATACACAGGCGCATTGGCCCTGGCCCTCGTGCTGCTGCAGACCGGCTGCGTCAGCTTTGACACCGTGCCGGAGATGTATGCCCGCAGCCAGTGGAAGGGGCGTGCGGCGCAGGACGCAATTAATTTTTTTGGGCCGCCGCAAAAAATGGACCGCACCGCGGACGACCAGCATGTGGTGATGCAGTGGTACCGCGATACTTCCTACAACAGCAATGAGGTGGTGGCACAAAGCGCGGAAAGGCAGGGCAACGTGATGGTGCACACCAACTATTGGGCAACCGTCAATAACCCGAATCGCTGCATCCTTTCCATCACCGTGGACCAGGACAGGAAGGTCGTCGGGTTTGAAGCCGATGAAGGCGAATTGCTGCTCTCCAGTGGCTGCCAGTCGGTCAAGTTTGGGCCGCCTTAGGCAACCGACGCTGAGACAGGCTAGTGAAAACACCTCCTACAAACGTCATGTTTTACTCTTGAAGGATCGTCCTCGACAATGAAATCCGTCATCGTCGCCATCGCCCTACCGCTCATTGCAGGCTGCGCAACGCCGAAATATTGGGAGGCCACCGGCGGCAACCCGTCCGACGGGCTTGTGCAACTCTTCTACGTATGTACGCCGTTTGAGTACGCTCAGATCCGGTAGTCTCAAGGGTTGGCGATTGCCACGGGGCGCTGCCAATTTTGGAACTACGCGCGCGCTGAGCGCGCAGGCGCACAAAAATCCGTGTGTCGCACGATGGGGCAATTCCACTGCCTGGAAACCACCGTGACTCAGGATTATCGGTGCCAGAAGTGACGCCCTCGCCAAGCGTCCAGGCGCGTCGGGAAGTTGAGCGAACAGTAGTTCGCCTGGCGACCCAGGCGAACTGAGCGGATCTAGTAACAATACGAACTTGAGCGCCCACCCTACGGGTGTGCGCACAAACAAAAAAAGACGCCTAAGCGTCCATTCCGTAAATCACACAGGCAAAAAAAAAGCCACTCGTTAGAGTGGCTTTTTCTTTTATGCTTGGAGCGGGAAACGAGACTCGAACTCGCGACCCCGACCTTGGCAAGGTCGTGCTCTACCAACTGAGCTATTCCCGCTTGGTGATGCGCATTCTATAGAATCCTCAGCACCCGTCAACCCCTTGATTCAAAAAAGTTTTATTTCTTTTCAACCGTGGTTCGCAGATGAGGCCAGGCGGCGCGCAAGTATTGCAGCATGGACCACAGGGTCAGGCCGGCGGCGATGAGCAGCAAGGCGTAGCCGGTGAGTACCCAAAATGTGAAGTCCGACGGGTTGGCCAGCAGGATGACCAGCGCGAGCATCTGCGCGGCGGTTTTCCATTTGCCCATGTTGGAGACAGCGACGTGGGCGCGGGCGCCGATTTCGGCCATCCACTCGCGCAGGGCCGAGACGACGATCTCGCGGCCGATGATGACGGCGGCCGGCAGGGTCAGCCACAGGTTGCCGTGTTCCTGCACCAGCAGCACCAGGGCAACGGCGACCATGAGTTTGTCGGCCACGGGATCAAGGAACGCGCCGAAGGGCGTGCTCTGTTCCAGGCGGCGTGCCAGGTAGCCGTCGAGCCAGTCGGTGGCGGCTGCGAAGGCGAATACCGAGCTGGAGGCAACGTAGCTCCATTCATACGGCAAATAGAACAACAGAATGAAAATCGGGATAAGCAGGACGCGTAGAACGGTAATCAGATTAGGGATATTCATCGGCACAACTGGCTACGAGGTGAGAAGGCATTCTATTCGCTGTGCAGGTTTGCATAAATCAGCTCAGCGAGCTTTTTACTGATACCGGGTGCTTTGGCTATCTCGTCAATGCTGGCACGGGACAGCTCCTGCAAGCCACCAAAATGTTTAAGCAAGTCGCGACGTCGCGTCGGGCCTACCCCCGCAAGCCCTTCCAGGGTTGAGGTTCGCCGGGTTTTGCCACGCCGGGCGCGGTGGCCGGTAATGGCGAAACGGTGCGCTTCGTCGCGGATTTGTTGAATCAAGTGCAGTGCGGGTGAGTCGCCCTTCAAAGTGAACTCATGGGCGGCATCATTCAAGTACAACGTTTCAAAACCGGCCTTGCGCGTGGTGCCCTTGGCGACGCCGAGCAGGATCAGGTCGGGCACCGCCAGTTCGTTGAGCACGTCACGGGCCATGGACAACTGGCCCTTGCCGCCGTCTACCAGCAGGATATCGGGCAACTTGCCCTCCCCGTCCTTCAACTTGCTGAAGCGCCGCGTGAGTGCCTGGTGCATGGCGGCGTAGTCATCGCCGGCGGTAACGCCTTCGATGTTGTAGCGCCGGTAGTCGGCCTTGATCGGCCCTTCCGGCCCGAATACCACGCACGAGGCCACTGTGGCCTCGCCGCTGGAGTGGCTGATGTCGTAGCACTCCAGGCGCTGGGGCGGCTCGTCCAGGTTGAGCACCTCGGCCAGGGCGTCGAAGCGTGCAGCGACGTGCTGCCGGTTCGCCAGGCGCGCACCCAGGGCCTGTTCGGCATTGGTCACGGCCAGTTGCTGCCAGCGGGCACGGGTACCGCGTACGCGGTGGCTGATGTCCAGTTCGCGGCCGCGCAGCTCGTGGATCGCTTCGATCAAGGTGGGAAAGTCTTCATGCACCACGTTGACGATCAGCTCCGACGGCAGGTCCCGCTCTGGGCTGCTGACGTAATAGTGGCCAAGGAACGCAGCCATGACCTCTGCCACGTCTTCGTCGATACCGGTCTGCGGGAAGAAGTTCTTGCTCCCCAGCACCCGCCCACCACGCACGCTGATCAAGTGCACACAGGCACCGCCCGGGTTGACGAACGCGGCAATCACGTCGACGTCACCGGTGCCGCCTTCCATGCTTTGCTGGTCCTGGACACGGCGCAGCAGGGAGATCTGGTCGCGCAGTTCGGCAGCCTTTTCGAAATCCAGGGTGCTGGCGGCCTGCTCCATGGCTCCAGAGAGCTCATCGGTGAGCGCATTGCTGCGCCCTTCCAGGAACATCACCGAGTGCCGCACATCCTCGGCGTACTCCGCAGGTTCCACCAGGCCCACACAGGGCGCCTTGCAGCGCTTGATCTGGTATTGCAGGCACGGCCGTGTGCGGTTCTTGTAGAAGCTGTCTTCGCACTGGCGCACAAAAAAGGTTTTTTGCAGCAGGCTCAGGCTTTCACGAATCGCCCCGGCGCTGGGGTAAGGCCCGAAGTACTTGCCCTTCTGCTTTTTTGCCCCGCGGTGAATGCTCAGGCGCGGAAAGTTGCCGTCCGATAAAAATACGTAAGGGTAGGATTTATCGTCACGCAGCAGGATGTTGTAAGGCGGCCGCCATTCCTTGATCAGCGTCTGCTCAAGCAGCAGCGCCTCGGTTTCATTGGCGGTGATCGTGGTTTCGACCTGAGCGATACGCGCCACCAGGGCGGCGGTTTTCGGCGCAAGGCCGGTCTTGCGAAAGTAGCTCGCCAGACGGCTCTTCAGGTTCTTGGCTTTGCCCACGTAAAGCAGGCGCGCCTCGCTGTCGAACATGCGGTACACGCCGGGGCGGCCACTGCAGGTGGAGAGAAAGGCACTGGGATCAAACGGTGTGGTCATGTCAGGCGCTGGCGTCCACCATGCCGTGGCGCACCGCGAGCAGGGTCAATTCAACATCACTGCTGATGGCGAGCTTCTCGAAGATACGATAACGGTAGGTATTGACGGTCTTGGGCGACAGGCACAGCTTGTCAGAGATGGTCTGCACCTTCTGGCAACCGACGATCATCAGGGCGATCTGGATTTCCCGCTCCGACAGCGCATCAAACGGCGAATCGCTGGTGGGCTGGAACGATTTGATGGCCAATTGCTGGGCAATTTGCGGGCTGATGTAACGCTGGCCGGCAAAAACCAGGCGAATGGCTTGCACCATCTCGGCCAAGCCTGCGCCCTTGGTGAGGTAGCCGGCGGCACCGGCTTGCAGCAAACGGGTGGGGAACGGGTCTTCCTCACACACCGTTACGACCACGACCTTGATGTCCGGGTGGCTGCGCAATAGCTTGGTCGTGGCACCAAGACCGCCAATCCCAGGCATCTTGACGTCCATCAGCACCACATCGGGCTTCAACTCTCGGGCCTTGATCAGGGATTCCTCCCCCGACTCCGCCTGGCCGACTACTTGCAGGCCGTCGATGTCAGCCAGCATTCGTGTAATACCTGTACGAACGAGATCATGGTCATCGACTACTAGCACCCTAATCAAGCAGACACCTCGCGATATGGTCTTATAGGTTGCTGAACACCTTAGCAAAAAACCAAGGCGCAGACCTAGTTGCAAGTGTCATATATATAGAGATTCAACGCGTTGGGGCTGTTCGCCGGGTGACGAACAGCCCTGTTTCCTGGGTTAAAGGTCAGGATTCCTGGGGGTGCGGCTTGGCTTTTCCGTTCACCACGCCGGAATGCTCGGCCAAGGTGCTGGTCAAGCGACGGATTGCATCCTGGTCTTCCTTGAACATCGCTCGGTAATTGCCCAGCACTTTTTCTTCGATCTCGCTCAGGTTATCCAACTGGATCGGCGTTGGGCTGCCGGTCAACACATACAGGATATCCACACCTTTTTCGGCGACGCGAGACAAATAGTCGGCCTTGGGTGCACGACCACCGCTTTCATATTTGCCTTGGGCGTTCGCTTCAACGCCTCCAATTTCTCCAAAAACTTTCTGCGACAGGCCAAGTCGCTCTCTTTCTTGCCTTAAGCGCGAACCGATTCCACTCATTTGGATGTATGATCCTAAATTGGCACACCCCAAGAGGTGTCACACCATCACTTCGTTAAACAAACTTGAACGGTTTTGAACTATGCCCGGAATCCGTACTGCTGCACAAGCCAAGGCCTGGCTGGAACATCAAGGAAAGTCAGTTCAAGCGTTCGCCCGGGAGCATGGCGTAGACCCGGCAACCACTTATCAAGTGCTCGCCGGGCGAAAAAAAGGACGACGTGGAGAAGCCCATAAAGTGGCGGTACTTCTGGGCATGAAAGAGGGCGTTATCGTGGATGAGCCTGAAGCTCAATCCCACGATGAACAAAGCACTAGCTGACAGCAGTATGCGCTTATTTGTAGGACGTGCCTGTTTTAGTCCGATGTGAGTGCGCGACACTCACGCTCCATCCGCCAGAAGCCATCCTCTTCACCGACAATGCTCAACCCCAGGCGCTGATACAGCCTTCTTGCCGGGTTGGTCTTGAACACCGTCAACCGTAGAAAGCCCAGGCCCTCGACGCGTGCCTTAAGCACCATTTGCTCGAGCACCCAACTGCCCGCACCCTGCTTGCGGCAGCACTCCAGCAGGTGCAGTTCGCGGATATACAGGGCCTTGCCGTCGCGGCTCAGGCTGATAAAGCCCATCACGCCGTCATCGTTGCAGATCAGCCAGTTCTCGCGGCCCGCCCAGGCCACGTCGAAGCCGTCGTTGGACCACAACAAGCCGTTCTGACGGTAATAATGGCTCATGGCTTCATGGGTCAAGGTGCGGGCAAACGGCAAGTCTTGCTCAGTGGCCCGGCGCAAATGAAACCTCATTCAGAGAGCTACCACCTGGCCGGTCCACTGCCCGTTCTCGCGACGGGCGATCACCAGCGCGTCGCCGACACCGGGGACGGCAACAAGCAAGTTGCCATCGGCGGTCCAAATTGCACTGCGGCCCGCACAAGCCCAGCCTCCGGACGGGCCACCATGGTTAGCCATCAGCACCAACAGGCCATGCTCGGCCGCATAGCCTTCAAGCAAAGCACTGTCTGCCGCGTAGCCACCCTCGCTGATCAGTACGCCGGCGGCATACACCGTGGCGCCCGCTGCCGCCGCTTGACGTGGATGGCTGGCCTGGGAAAAGTCCGCGCACACCGCCAATGCTATGCGGTCATCTCCGAATGCCAAGACCTCACCGCCCTGCCCCGCAGCAAATGCCAGCTCCTCACCGGGGTGCAAGTGCTGCTTGGTGTAGACGCCGACTGAGCCCGCCCCCAGCACCAACGCGCCGATCAGCACGCCTGCTTGTGGCGCCAACCGCACCGGCATGCCCACCACGGCCGTCAACCGCAGCTCCCGCGCCAGCTCACGCAACGGCGCCAATACGGCGTCTTGCGGGGCGATGGCCAAGTCGGCCGCCAGGAACGGCTCGTAGCCGGTCAATGACAGTTCTGGAAACACCAGGCATTGCACGCCCTGTTCAGCCGCGACCCGCATCAACGCCAGGTGCCGCTGGATATTGGCAGCGACATCGCCCGGGATGGAAACGGTTTGCGCCGCAGCAAGGGTCAAGGCAGTCATGGTCGCGTCCTGGCAATCATTGTTGGAGAGCCGTCAGCATATCCACACTTGCCCATAACGGCATAGGTATCTACACAACTGAGTGGACTGTAGCAGCGGACGGTAACCACGATGCGAAGCGAGTCGCTCTTGATCTGCTTTTGATCTGCTTTTGATCTTGATCTTAAGCGCCCCGTCAAACCACGCTGGCCGGAATTCGACAGGGATTTGGGGGGTAAACCGGCAGGGATGCCGGTTTAGCCGCCCCGCGCCATGGATGGCGCGTGGCGGCGGCCCCCCAAATCACTGGCGGATTACGGGCACACCGAGCCTAAGCGAGGTGCCGAGTGGTGGGGCAAGAGCGCTTTGGTTACTTTCGCGCTTTTCGAAAGTGACCCGCCGTCAGGCGGAACCCTAAGTAGCCGTTACCGCAGCAATGGATATGCACACAATCCAACTGTGTCGACTGCCAGGCCGCCTTCGCGAGCAAGCCCGCTCCCACAGTGGAATCGTTGGGGTGTCAGGTAGATAGGCGTCGGCTGGCAGGCCGTCACGGGAGCAAGCTCCCTCGCCACAGGTCCAGCATTGCCCATAGCGGTAAGTAGCGCCACACAATAGAAATTACTGATTGAATCCACCTGCACGCCTCTAGTAAGCTCCCCCCATCATTTGGAGAGCCCCATGTTGCCACTCACCCACACTCAGGTTTGCCCTGCTGCCAGCGCCTTGCGCTCGGTGTCGGCTACCCGTGTGAACGGTTCGAGCGCACTGGCCGGCTTTTATTTTGGGTATTGGTTTAGCCACTGGCGCGCCTGATACCTGAAATCGGCGCCCACTACTCAAGGGGTCGCCTACCAGAGAAATCTAAACCCCCGGTCGGCTCCCCGACCGGGGGTTTTGTTTTTTCAGCGCCTGACAACCTGTTTGCTCACGATCACTTAAAGGAATCACGCCATGAACTTCACCACCTATTACCGCTACGACACTTGCACTGCATGGCGATTTAGCCAGCTCCGTTCGGGACAGCCTGCCGCCTCCGACCGGTCACCCCGTGGTGGCAAGCCAACACACGTAGCCGATACGGCCAATTGTCGAACACCCCAGTAGGCCAAGCGTGCGGGAATCGCCCGCCGCTTGCCCAGGAAGCCTTGAATATGAACTCCTCCGTCGCCGCTTTGCCCGTCTCTACCCTCAACAGTGCCAATGAAGCCCTGACCCAGCGTTTGCCCAGCTCCCTTGAGCTCAAGCATCAACTCCCGCTCAGCCCGTTCCTCAATGAACAAGTCCACGCCCATCGCCAAGCCGTGCGCGCCATCCTCAATGGTGAAGATTCACGCTTGCTGGTGATTGTCGGCCCGTGCTCGATCCACGACCCGGAATCGGCCATGGAATACGCGCGCAATCTGAAGAAGCTCGCGCTTGAAGTCAGCGACCAGATGCTGCTGGTGATCCGTGCCTACGTCGAGAAACCGCGCACCACAGTGGGTTGGAAAGGCCTGGCCTACGACCCGCACCTGGACGGCAGCGATGACATGGCCGCCGGCCTGACCCTGTCCCGCGAACTGATGCGTGAAATGCTGCGCCTGGGCCTGCCGGTCGCCACCGAGTTGCTGCAACCCATGGCCGCCGGCTACTTCGATGACGTGCTCACGTGGGTCGCCATTGGCGCACGCACCACCGAATCGCAGATTCACCGCGAAATGGCCAGCGGCCTGGGCATGCCCGTGGGCTTCAAGAACGGTACCGACGGTGGCGTCGCCATTGCCTGTGATGCGATGCGCTCAGCGTCTCACCCGCATCGCCATTTCGGCGTCGACAGCCAGGGCCACCCGGCGATCATCCAGACACCCGGCAACCCCGACACCCACTTGGTGCTGCGCGGCGGCCACCGTGGGCCGAACTACGATGCGCAAAGCGTGGCCGATGTAAAGCATGACCTGGCCAAGTCCAAAGTGGCGGCGCGGATCATGGTCGACTGCAGCCATGCCAACAGCGGCAAGAACCCGCTGCGCCAACCGGCGGTATTCAATGAGGTGCTGGAGCAGCGCTTGCAAGGTGATACCTCGCTGGTCGGCATGATGCTTGAAAGTCACCTGTTCGAAGGCTGCCAGCCGCTGAGCGCGTCGATGAAATACGGCGTTTCGGTGACCGATGGTTGCCTGGGTTGGGACGGGACCGAGCAGTTGTTGCGCAGTGCCGCTGAGCGGTTGCGGGAGCACGGCAAGCCGACTGATCGGTGAAAATCAACATCTGGGAGGGAGCTTGCTCCCTCGCCACAGGCCCAGTGAGGTTATGCCCGGGCCACCGGCATGCGAGACAACTCCCGCAACCACGGCAACACCCGCAGGCCGTGGGCAGTCTCGCAGGGGTCGACGATGTCCATGAAGTGTTCGAGGTTGACGTGGTCCGGCACGCCCGGCAGGCGCACCCGCACGGCTGGTGTTACTCCGCAAGGTGCGCCCAGGTCCAGATGTTCGTAGACCAGTACATGACGCACCTGGGGCTGAGGGTCATAGGCTTGGGCCATCAGCCCGGCATGGATTATCAGCACATCGAAGGGTTCGGCAGGAATGGCGGTAAGAATCCGCACCTCTTCGAACGTTTGCACCGGCACGATCCGGTAATAGCCCAACCGGTTGAGCATTTTCTCGATGTACAGGCGTTGCAGATGCTGTTCATCGGCAATCAGGATGGTCAGTGCTTTGTTCGGCATGGCAAACCCCTGGCAGGCAGTGCTCGGCAGTGAGCGCTGCCCATTTTCCAGACATATGCCGACGACAAAATCAGGCATGTTCCCGGTTCGCGTAAGAGTTTTCCCAAATTTCCCGAATGGCGATCAACCGCAGTCAAGGCTGATTGCAATAAGCGCTCAAGCCATGACGCAAAACATCGATCGCTTCAGCCACGCCCTCAACCGCTGGTCCCAATGCCTGACGGTCGCGCTGTTCACACACTGCCTCCAATGCTTCACACCCACTGATCAATAGGTTTGCCTTGACCATCCGCGCGCCGCCCTTGGCACGGTGAGCCAGGTCGTGCAGCTTGGCAAAATCTGCCTGGCTGGACAGGCGCGGCAGTAAGGCACGGTCTGCCTCCAGGCTTTCGAGTAACGGCGCCAGCAATTCGACAAGCGCAGCGTGATCATCGCCGGTCAGCGCGACCAATGTGCTCAAGTCGAATGTCGCCACGGGCTGCGGGCCCGCGTCGGCCACACGCGAGGCCAGCGCCGACCGCAAGTCGTCAAGCCCGGTTGGCTTGAACAGGCAGCCATCCATGCCCGCCTGCCGGCAGCGCTCGGCTTCCTCCGGTTGTGCGTTGGCGGTGAACCCCAGCAACAGGCAGGGTTCCAGACCCTGTTCACGCTCTTGCGCGCGAATCTCCTGTGCCAGCTGATAGCCGTTCTTGAACGGCATGTTGCAATCGGTAATGACGCCGTCGAACTGCCCCGCTCGCCACTGTTCAAGCCCTTGAACACCGTCTTCGGCCGTGACGATATCGTGGCCCAGAAAGCTCAACTGTCGAGCCAGCAGCAAGCGGTTGGCCGGGTAGTCGTCCACCACCAGAATCTTCAGCGCACGGCCCTCAGGCACCGCCTCGTGTGCAGGCTCAACCGGGGCCGGCAGCGTGGCGGTCATGGCCAGGGTCAGCGTCACGTCCACCCGAGTCCCGTGCCCCAACACGCTACTCAAGTGCAATTGGCCGCCCATCATTTCACACAAGCTGCGACTGATCACCAACCCCAGCCCAGACCCGCTACGTGCCGACTGCTGGTTATTGCTGCCCTGGATAAACACACTGAACAACCGCTGCTGATCGGCGATGCTGATTCCGATGCCGGTGTCTTGCACCCATAACTGGACGGCCAAGCGATCATCCTCGACCTTAGCCCGCGCAACCAGGCTGACCTGCCCATGAGAAGTGAACTTGATCGCATTGCTCAAAAGGTTCGATACCACCTGCTTGAATCGCAGCGGGTCGACCAGCACCGCCCGGTCAATCAACGGGTCCAGCTCAACCTGTAGCGCCAGCCCCTTGGCGCGGGCCAGCCCCTCGAACACGCGCGCGACCGACGCCAACAGCTCATGCAGGTTGGCGGGTTCCAGGGTCAACGACAAGTGCCCCGACTCGATGCGCGCGATATCGAGAATATCGCCGATCAACTCCAGCATGCCCCGTGAAGCCACCGAGGCCACCTCCAGAGCATCGCGGTCGACCCGCCCCTGCTCGGCATTTTTCAACGCCAGCTCGATCATGCCGATCACGGCGTTCATGGGCGTGCGGATCTCGTGGCTCATGGTCGCCAGGAAGGTAGTCTTGGCGCGATTGGCGGCGTCGGCATCGTCCTTGGCTTCCTGTAGCTGGCCGAGCAACCGGTGCCGCTCGCTCACGTCGACCCAACCGGCAATCATGCCCACCACCTTGTCGTCGCCGTCGCGGTACGGCAGCATCCACTGGTAGATGGTCAGCACATCGCCATTGGGCACCTTGAGTATTCGATCATGAATCTGCGGCTCGCCCCCCGCCATCAAGCGCAGGTAATCCTCATGAAACGACTGGGCCTGTGGCGGGTTTTCGACGTCGGTTTCCACCACCGTCCTGCCGATCACGTCTTCAAGCTTGTAGCCAAACACGTCGAGGTAGGCGTTATTGCACGCCATCAACCGCCCTTGGCGGTCACGCACGTAAATCGGGTGCGGCGTGCCGTCGATCAATACGCTCATGAACCGCATCTGATCGCTCAGCGCCCGCTCGGCCTGCAGGCGCTTACGAATCAGGCTGCGCAGGTAAATGGCCCAGCCCAGCGTGACGGCCAACAATAACGCCGCCAACCCGAAGCCCTGAAGAATCACGTTGCGATAACGCAACCAGTAACTGTCCTCGATGATGACCTCGCTGCGCCACTGGCCAATCAATTCGTCCATTTCCTGCGGGGTGATACTCAGCAGCGCCTTGTCGAGGATCGAATACAACTCCAATTGACTGCGGTTGACCCCAAAGGTCACGCGTGCAGGCTCAGTGCCGACCGTACTGGTGACACGCAAGCGGTCGCGGTAATACCGGCTGATCAAATAACGCGCGCTGATCAACGAGTTGACCGCGCCGTCGGCGTCACCGTTGGCCACCAGCGCCATGGCTTGCTGAGGGTTCTCCACATCGACAAACATCACGCCTGGAAAATTCTGCGCTATCTCATCGTGCAGGCCATTGCCGACCACCATGGCCAAGCGTTTGCCTACCATCTCTTCCAACGTGAGCGGGCTGTGTGGACTGTCACGGGTTACCAGCACAAAGGGATTGGTCAAATAGGGCCGGGTAAAGCGTACTTTTTCGGCCCGCTCCACACTGGGGGTGATAACCGCCAGCATGTCAGCCGTCCCCGCACTGACGATGTTGACCTGGCGCGGCAACGAACTGCCTGGCACCACATCGAACTTCAAGCCGGTGCGCAAGCTGATGCGCGATAACACCTCGGCACTCAAGCCTTCGAATTGACCCCGACCACCAATAAAAGATAACGGTAGGAAGTCATTGAGCACCGCAACCCTGACCCGTGGATTTTTCTGCACCCAGCGTTGTTCACTGGCGCTCAAGTGCAGCCGGTCAACGCCGATTATGCCCAGGTTACCTCCGCTCCAGCGGCGCAGGATTTCCATCTGCTCGCTGGCGGGAATCGCCTCCAGCGCGGCATTGAGGATGGGCAGTAAGCGCGCATTTTCGCGGGTGACGGCAAACGCAAACGGATTGACTTCCAGGCCGGAAAAATCCGCCATGCGTACATTATTGAGGTGGTTGCGATTGATCAGGTAATTGCTGCTGATGGCATCCCCCAGGTAGACGTCGGCACGACCAAACGCCACGGCGCCAATGGCTTCGAACGTCGAGGCAAACAATTCCAGTTGAGCCTGGGGGTAAAACGCGCGTACGGCGTCGGGCTGCATGTAGTGATAGAGCATTGCCACGCGCTTGCCGGCCAGGTCGTCATTCAATACCTGGCTGTCACCGCTGCGGGTCACCAAAGTCGGTTGGTCGTTGGCATAAGAGCGAGACAGCAGCAGTTGCGGGTCGGCCGCTTCATAGCCATTGGCGGAGCCGAGGAAATCCACCGCCCCCTGCTTCAGCGCCTCGACCACCTCATCGCGGGTGTCATAACGCCGAACCTCGATGGAGATATGCAGGGCCTGGCCGACCAATGCGGCAAAATCGGCCGTGATACCTTCGAGTTCGTCGTTGTTATTGGTCAAGTCAAAAGGTGCGTAATCGGGCGCCGAAACGCCCATCAGCAATTTGCGCCGCTCACGCAGCCAACGCCAACCGGCCTCGTCCAGCGCCACTTGCGGGGTCTCAATATGAGAGTGCCCCAACAGCCGCAAAGCGTGAGGCTCTTCAAGGGCCACCGCGATCAGAGGTAACAAGCTCATCCAAAGGATCGTGACGAACCTGATAAACGCGGCGGTGATCATTTCAGTTCAGATCAGATGGTTGCGCTGAGCAAACGTGGATAAGTGCACTACCGAGGACATTCGCAACTTCTCCTTGAGTCGAGTCTTATAGGTACTGATGGTCTTGTGGCTCAGCAGCATTTGCTCGGCGATTTCCTTGTTGCCCAACCCTAGGGCGAGCATCTGCAGTACGGTAAGTTCGCGGTCAGACAAACATTCGATCATCTGCCGTTCTGTTTCTTGCAAATCGTCGCGCCGCACCGAACTGGTCGGCAAACTGGGGAAGCAGCTGTAGCCCGACATGATCGCCTTGATAGCCTTTTGCAGCTCATCCAGTTCGCCGGTCTTGGCGACGAACCCCATGGCGCCGGCGCGCATGCAGCGGGTGGAAAAAAACACCGCCAGGTAGGACGTCAGCACCAGAATCTTGCACGGCAAGCCCAACGCCTTGATCCGGCTGATGACCTCCAACCCGCCCAATTTGGGCATCGCCAGGTCGAGGATAATCAGCTCGGGACGTTGCTCCCGCGCCAACTGCATCGCATCTGCGCCATCCCCAGCCTGAAAAATCTCAACAAAACCCTCCAACTGCAGGAGGTGTTTGACCGTCGCCCGGATAAATGGATGGTCATCCACAATTAATGCTTTGTTCATACAACTTCCCTATGTGGACAAAATACCCTTACACATCACACCGGGCCTGGGTACCTGTGAGAAATGACAGTTCCGACGAACGGCTCTGCCTTATCGGTACGGTAACCAGGCCGTGTCTGGCCCCTTCAATTAACTCAGCATAACCACGGACGCCGGACCTCAACGACCCAACAGCCGCAAGTGCCCAACCTTAGCAACGCAATGATGTTTTAACTGAAGGGATAATCCGGACTAGATGTAGGATTTTTCCACAAGCAAGCTTAGCCAATCCTGGCTCGCCCATAGGGGTCAGTCGGTGGTACTTGGGCTCCAGAAAGCCTGTACCACCAGAGTTGATGTAGAGAGGCGCGCTACCAGAGCATCCAGTTCGTCGCCATCCACCGACGTGGCGGCCAGGATGGCCTCGATCTCCACTTCGTCGCTGCCGAACGGCCGCACATCGACATCGCTGGCCGGGTAGTTGCAACGTGCCAGCTCGGCTTCGAGCAACGCCATCACCGCCTGCTGCTGACTGCGGCGCGCAATCACGTAAAGAATGTTGGTGACCTCTGCCGACACCACGTCCAAGGGTTGGCGATTGATGTTATTGACGATCGGCCGCAGCAAGGTGTTGGCCGCCAGCACAAACAGCGTACCCAGCAAGGCCTCGAGGATCAGGTCGGCGCCGGCACAGGCGCCCACCGCCGCCGAAGCCCAGAGAGTGGCGGCCGTGTTGAGCCCGCGCACATTGCCTTCTTCGCGCATGATCACACCCGCCCCCAGGAAGCCGATGCCCGAGACCACGTAAGCGACCACACGCACCGCACCTTCCGCACCGCCCAGGCGGTTGGCCATGTCTACAAATATCGCCGCGCCCACCGCCACCAGCACATTGGTACGTAAGCCGGCGGTGCGCTGGCGGTACTGCCGCTCGAACCCGATCAAGCCGCCGAGGATAAATGCCGCGCTGAGGCTGACCACGGTGTCGACCAGGGAGTTGAGGTTGATGTTGTTGATTGCCTGCATAAAAAAATCTCCATGAATGCAGATGCACATTGAAACAATACCGGTCCCTGTAGGAGCGAGCTTGCTCGCGAAAAACGTCAACGATGACGCGTGCTTGCTGAATGAACGCGGCGCCTGCAAGTTCTTCGCGAGCAAGCTCGCTCCTACAGAGCCTTAACTGACGGGCATTACAGTAAGCCCGGCTCCCACAGGGTTTTGCGATGTTGTATTACTGCCAGCCAAACCTGCGGATGTAGTAGCCCTTCACCGCCTGGGTCAGCGCCATGTACGCCAGCAAAATCACCGGCAGGAACACGAAGTACAGCGACGGCAGCGCCTGCAATTTGAAGTAATGCGCCAATGGCCCCATCGGCAGGAAAATCCCCACGGCCATGATCACGCCGGTCATCAGCATCAACGGCAGCGCCGCACGGCTTTGCAGGAACGGGATTTTCGGGGTGCGGATCATGTGCACGATCAGGGTCTGGGTCAGCAGCCCCACCACAAACCAGCCGGACTGGAACAGCGTCTGGTGGTCTGGCGTGTTGGCATCAAACACATACCACATGAGTGCGAATGTGGTGATGTCGAAGATCGAACTGATCGGCCCGAAAAACAGCATGAAGCGCCCCACTTCCCCCGGCTGCCAACGTTGCGGCGTGGCAAGCATCTCGTCATCGACGTTGTCGAACGGAATCGCGATCTGCGAGATGTCATACAGCAGGTTTTGCACCAGAAGGTGCATCGGCAGCATCGGTAAAAACGGGATAAAGGCACTGGCCACCAACACCGAGAACACGTTGCCGAAGTTGGAACTGGCGGTCATCTTGATGTACTTGAGCATGTTGGCGAAGGTGCGCCGGCCTTCCAGCACACCCTCCTCCAGGATCATCAGGCTCTTCTCCAGCAGGATGATGTCGGCCGCTTCCTTGGCGATGTCCACCGCGCTGTCCACCGAAATACCGATATCCGCCGTGCGCAACGCCGGAGCATCGTTGATGCCATCGCCCATAAAGCCCACCACATGCCCGTTGGCTTTGAGCAGACGCACGATGCGTTCCTTGTGGCTGGGGGTGAGCTTGGCGAACACATTGGTAGTTTCCACGGCCAGGGCCAGTTCGGCGTCGCTCATCGCCTCGATGTCGTTACCCATCAGCAAGCCTTGTTGTTCCAGGCCCACTTCGCGGCAGATCTTCGCCGTGACCAGTTCGTTGTCGCCGGTCAGTACTTTCACCGCCACGCCGTGAGCCTTCAGGGCCTTGAGAGCCGGTGCGGTGCTTTCCTTGGGCGGGTCGAGAAACGCCACGTAGCCAATCAGCGTCAGGTTGTTCTCATCAGCCAGGGTGTAGGTGTCACACCCCGCCGGCATCGGCTGCGCCGCGACCGCCACCACCCGCAGCCCTTCTTCGTTAAAGGCTGCGGTCACCTGGCGAATGCGCGCCAGCAGCTCGTCGGTCAGTGCTTCATCGACGTCGCCATGGCGCACGCGGTTGCACACCGACAAAATCTCCTCCACCGCTCCTTTGCAGATCAACAGGTGCGGTTGGTGCTGCTCGGCCACCACCACCGACATGCGGCGGCGGTTGAAGTCGAAGGGGATCTCGTCGACCTTGTGAAACGCGGTACCCACTTTCAGCTCGCGATGGATGTCCACGTGCTCGAGCACGGCCACATCCAACAGGTTCTTCAAGCCGGTCTGGTAGTAGCTGTTGAGGTAGGCCATTTCCAGCACGTCGTCCGACTCCTGGCCCCACACATCCACATGCCGGGCCAGGAAAATCTTGTCCTGGGTGAGCGTGCCGGTCTTGTCGGTGCACAGCACGTCCATGGCGCCGAAGTTCTGGATCGCGTCCAGGCGCTTGACGATCACCTTCTTGCGCGACAGAAACACCGCGCCCTTGGCCAGGGTCGAGGTGACGATCATGGGCAGCATTTCCGGGGTCAGGCCCACGGCAATCGACAGCGCGAACAGCAACGCCTCGGTCCAGTCGCCCTTGGTAAAGCCGTTGATGAACAGCACCAGCGGCGCCATCACGAACATAAAGCGAATCAGCAACCAACTGACCTTGTTGACCCCCTGCTGGAACGAGGTGGTCGCACGGTCCGTCGCCGTGACGCGTTGCGCCAAGGCACCAAAATACGTGCTGTTGCCGGTGGCCAGGATGACCGCCGTGGCGGCGCCGGACACCACGTTGGTGCCCATGAACAGAATATTCTCCAGCTCCAGCGGGTTGCGCGTGTGGGCGTCCTGCTGGTGGGCGAACTTCTCCACCGGCATGGATTCACCGGTCATCGCCGCCTGGCTGACGAACAAGTCCTTGGCGCTGAGCACGCGGCAGTCCGCAGGGATCATGTCGCCGGCCGACAACACAATCAGATCGCCTGGCACCAATTGCTTGATCGGCAGTTCAATGCGCTTGGCGGCATCGCGGCGCAGCACCGTCGCGGTATTGCTCACCATGGCTTTCAAGGCGTCGGCGGCCTTGTTCGACTTGGCCTCCTGCCAGAAGCGCAACAGGGTCGAGAGCACCACCATGGAGAAAATCACCGTGGCGGCCTTCATGTCTTCAGTCAGCCAGGAGATCACCGCCAACAGGGTCAGCAGCAGGTTGAAGGGGTTCTTGTAGCAATGCCACAGGTGCACCCACCACGGCAGCGGCTGCTCGTGCTCGACTTCATTGAGGCCGTATTGCACGCGCAGGGCATCGGCCTCCTGAGTGTTCAGGCCCTCGGTGTGGCTGCCCAGTACACCCAGCAATTGCACGGTGCTGCGGTTGGCAGCAGCCACCAGCGTCTGCGCCAGGCTAGGCGGTACTTCGCGGCTGACGCTGGCGTCGGTCACGGTCTCCAGCATCGCCAGGCGGCGAAAATGCCGGGCGATATGCCGGGTCCGCAGGAAACCGGCGAAGAACTCTTTGAGCAAAGTGAGGTTCATGGTGTAACTCCTGCGCGAGGAAAAACCGTCGTGCAGGTACTGCCCGTCCACACCGCGCCCGTCACACAGGCACAGCCGAACCTGGCCCGCCCGCCGTAACAGGCAGGCGCGTCCGTAGCATCCAGGCGTTACCCAGGTGCTGGTCAGCGTCGATGAGAGGGAATCAGGCAGGTGCCAGGACTGGCCACCGCCGGGATGCCGCTTCTCGCTTTATGAGGCGAGACAACGGCATCAGGAAAATGCGCGTTACCTTGCCAAGTAGAGGCCGGTTACCGAAACCGGCCGACGACTGTCACTCGAACAAGTACCCACTGAGGGTCTCCGCTATTGATGAAAACGCGCGAAGCTTACGCCCCGATGTTGGCAGAGTAAACCGTAGGAAAGTGCCAGGCTGGTGAATAAGAAGATTCTTCAGGATGGGTTCAGGTAACAACGGTAGGAGCGAGCTTGCTCGCGAAAACGTCAACGATAACGCGTGCTTGCTGTGTGAACGCGGCGCCTGCGAGTTTTTCGCGAGCAAGCTCGCTTCTACAGAGGCGGAGTGCTGCTTTCACTCATGAGCCTGCCTGCTATCGGTCGGCGCTTGAACACGATCCTCGAGACTGTAATCGCGCACTACCTGGGCAATGCGCAGGTGGTAGTCAGCGAAAACCTGCCGACGGCCTGTTGACTGAGCGGCTCGATGTAGCTCAAGGCTGCGCCACTGCTGGATGGCTTCCTCGTCACGCCAGAATGATAAGGAGAGTAACTTTCCAGGTTCACTCAGGCTCTGGAAACGCTCAACTGAAATGAAGCCATCGATTTGAGCGAGCAAGGGCTTGAGTTCGGCAGCGAGGTCGAGATAACGCTGGTAGTGCTCCTCATGTGGCCAGGCTTCAAAAATAACAGCGATCATTGTTGAGTCTCCTCATCACGGTAGAACCGCGGAATGCGGCCATTAAGGGAAGGCAAATAATCCCAGCGATAAGCACGGGCGGATAAGCCTGGCCGTCGCTGCAAGAATGCCGAAATCACCTCTGAGGCAATAGCCAATGCCAAGGGCTGGCCTGGGCATTGATGCCTGCCTGCGCCGAAGCTGAAGGTTCGTCGTTGAGTTCGTTTGGGCAGGAAACTGTCCGGGGCTGGGTTGGCGCCGGGATCTCGGTTGGCAGCAGCAAGCAAGAGTAAAACGGTATCGCCCGCCTCCAGAACGCTGCCGCCAATCGTGCAGCGCCGTGCAACGAAGCGCCGCGTGTTTTGTACCGGTGAGTCGTGGCGCGCCACCTCTGCCACCCACTCAGCGACGCGCATGGGTGTGGCGGGCATGCCTTCAAACAGGCCGGGGTTTCGTTGGAGCGCTATGAGGGCGTTGCCGATCAGGCCTGCAGTGGCTTCGCAGGTCTGTGACAACAGGCCAATCAGATTCGCTATCAACGCATCATCGTCTTTCCAGGCTGAGGCTTGGTATTCGCCATAAAGACGGTCCAACAAGCCGCTACACTTATCGTCGTTATTCAGCAGCGCTTGGAACATCTGCCTCAACCCAGCCGCCCCGCAATGGGCTTCACTGAGTTGAGCTTCGTCGCTCAGTGGCGATAGACAGGCGACAAAATCCCGTGTCAGTTGCGCGACTTCCTCCCACTGGCTGGGTGCGAAACCTATCAAAGTCGCAATGACCGAAACCGGTAACCTGAACATCCACTCGTTCGGGTTACCGACCGGGTCATCCAGTGTCTCGACAACCCGCGCCACAATGCCTGCGATATTTTCGGTTCCCAACGAGCCCAAGGCAGGTTCGATAACCCTCCGGGAACACCGGTGTTGCACGCCCTCGTTCATACGCATCAAACGACCAAAGATATCGCCTGCCGCGCCTTGTGCAATGGCTGCTGGAATCGGCTCGTGCGGTGGACGTACAAGGCAGTCGGGATGCTCCAGAATGGCCTCGACAACACTGGCGCCACTGGCAATCCATAAACCAAGATCTGCATCAAAGACCAGTTCACTGTGTCGTCTGAGGCGTGCGTAATAATCGTAGGGGTCGGCATGGGTGGCGGCTTCAAACGGCGTCATTTTGGCAATCCTTTTCGCAAAGAACGGCTACTATCGAACAACCGTCACATCGACAATTCGCTCAGGAACGAAATATGGATTCCCGAAGCAATGACACCGCCATTTCGCGTGTCGCCGGCGCCATTGCCGAACCCGCAAGGACGAAAATGCTATGTTCGCTGATGGACGGCCACGCCCGCACCAGTACCGAACTGGCCGTCATCGCCGACATCAGTGCTTCTACGGCGAGCGCACACTTGGCAAGGCTTAAAGAGGACGGCTTGGTAAAACTGCACACCCAGGGCAGGCACCGCTACTTCAGCCTGGCAGATGCTCACGTGGCCAAAGCCATCGAAGCCCTCATGGTGATCAGCCGAAATGAACAGGCCGGGTTTGTTTCAACGACCCCCAGTCGGTTGCAGCTAGCGCGAACCTGCTATGACCACATGGCGGGGTCCTTGGCGGTACAACTTCACGACTGTTTCATCGACTTCGGCTGGTTGACCTTGCCGATCGTAGGTGACGGTACGTATCAGCTCAGCGTGGAGGGCGAAAAAGCGATGACAGGGCTCGGTGTCGACGTAGCAACCGCAAGGGCACAGCGGCGTCTGTTCGCTTGCTCATGCCTGGACTGGAGCATGCGTCGCCCTCACCTCGCCGGCGCACTGGGGGCCGCTGTTCTACAGGCCGTCATAAGCCGCAAATGGGTTAGCCAGGACCTTGATAGTCGGGCGCTGACAGTGACGCCCAAGGGGCGAAAGGAGCTGTCGGGCAGGTTTGGGATCAGGATTGATGCCCCAGAACTGAAGCGCTCAGGCGGCGCCTGCGCATGAGGCCAGAACCCATTCATACTACGGTGCGCCGGGTCGATCCCGCACAACCAACGCCAGGTAGCCGTCGATAGTTCCCTGATCGACGGGCTTGACCTGTATCGACACCCTATTCACCTGCCGGCCCATCGTGATGCCCTCGCGGGTGCGCATCTGTACATAGCCAAGTCTGGGCCAAAAACGCTCGGCCCTGGTATTGCCCACCACTACCGTCAGCCGCAGCCACTGGGCGCCCTTCGCCACCGCCCAGGCCTCAAGGTCGGTGTGCAAGCGCTGCGCCAGCCCGCTGCCGTGCCAGCGCGTATGCACCAGTAGCAACCCAATGTGCCACACCCCGGCGGCGAGCAAATCCGCGGCGATATTCACCACAGCGACCAAGTGGCCCTGCGCATCGCGGTAACCCAGCCAGTACAGGCGGCTGCAATGCCAGCCAGCGGGCAATTGGCCGCTTAACTCTTCCCGTGCTTCGGTCGGGGTAGCCGGTTCGCCATTCACCGCGATGAAGTATTCGGGTGCCTGTTCAAAAAACTGCTGCAGCTCAGCCTCATCACAGCCAAGCAGCTCAACCACCCGAATGCCTTCGAGGGAACAGCCAGGCAACACCTGTGGATCAACGTCCATGTTCAACCTCTTCAATCATCCCGCGTCAGCACTTCCAGCAATTCAATCTCGAAGCGCAGGTTACTGTTGGGTTTGATATGCGCGCCCATCGAGCGCTCGCCATAAGCCAGGTGCGCGGGTACATACAACGTGCGCACGCCGCCAACCTGCATGCCCATCAAGCCCTGGTCCCAGCCCTTGATCACGCGGCCAGTGCCGATCACGCACTGAAACGGTTTGCCCCGTTCCCAGGAGGAATCGAACACCGTGCCATCTTCCAGGGTGCCGGTGTATTGGGTGGTGATCAGCGCGCCCTTGACCACGGCTTTGCCGTCGCCCAGGCGGATGTCGGTGACCTGCAGTTCGTCGTTGCTCATGGGGTTCTCATTGAAGGGGTGAAGGGCTGGGGTTTTCCCAGAATTGGGTGGGTTTGGCAAGTGCAGGGGAATGGCCCACATGGTGGACCGCTCGCTGCAATGCATACAGATCCAATGTGGGAGCGGGCTTGCCCGCGAAGGCGGTGTGTCTGTCACTACATCTGTGTCTGCACTACCGCTTTCGCAGGCAAGCCAGCGCCCACAATTGGATCTGCGCGTATTCAAAAGCCTTTTACAACCAATGCCAGAACCGGCTCCAGAACCCGCGCCCCAACTCATCCTTGCACCCGGCATATTGGCGTGCATACATCTGCGAACGCGCCTGCACCTTGCTCGCCACCGGCGGCAGCCAGGCTTTGCTGGCGTAGGTGCGCTGGCGGTAGCCGCCCCAGCCTTCGTGGTAGTTCAGGTACTGGCCGTAGGCGTCGTACTTGTAGACGCCGTTGATGGTGTAGGTCTTGTCCATGTACCAGCCGATAAAGTCGATGGCGTCGTCGAAGTCTTCACGATCAGCGCCGCTGCGGCCAGTGGCTTTGCGGTAGTCGTTCCATACTTCATCCTTGGCCTGGGCGTAGCCGGAAGCGGTGGAGACACGGCCCCAGGGGATGATCCACAGCAGGTATTTTCGCGGGGTCTTGGCGTCGTGGCGAAAGCCCGACTCCTGGTACATGATGGCGAACGGCACCTGGATCGGTACGCCCCAGCGCTTTTGCGTGACCTTGGCGGCGTCGTACCAGTCGTCTTTTTCGCGCAAGATACCGCAGAGGTCGTTGGGCGTGCGTGGCGGCGAGGTGCCGCACGCCGCCAACAGGGAAGTGAGTAATAACAGTCCGACGGCTTTGCCTGCGCTCAAGGGGCACCTTTGTGGGATAAGGGTAAAATGCCAGCATTTTACCCCTTCACACAGGCGGCGTCCTTGCCGCAGACAGTTTTAAGCCAAGGGCACGCGACGGGTAGTCAGCGCGATACGACCGATAAAGAAGCTCAAGGCCGCGCCCAACAGCAGCATGGCCAAGGTGCTCCAGGCTGCGCGGGACAGTTGCTTGGCAGCGACTTCACCGGCTTCACGGGCTTTTTGTTCAGCCTGTTTTTTCAGCTCATCGACCTTTTGCATGGCTTGCTGATAAGCCTGGGCATAGTTGTCGACGATCTGGGTGGCTTCTTCTTTGCTCTTGCCAGTGCGGGCCGCGACGATGTTGACCAGCGCCTCTTTATCCGCTGCATTCAGGGCTGGCTCGCCGGACGCTTTCACACGTTCGAACCACTGCTTGAGCTCATCACCGGCCTGGGCAGGGTTGGTCGCTGCATCGGTGGCCGACTGCTTGCCATCGGCTGCTGCCTGATCGGCTTTTTGCTCAACATTGGCTGGGTCCAGCTCAGCCTTGCCGCTCTGCTTGAGCAAGGTATCCAGTTGGCCTTGCAGGCTGTTCCAGTCCAGCTCGATGCCCTGCTCGTTCAACTGCTGCTTGATGCTATTGCCAATCCCCGGCGCGGCGGCAGCAATGCCACTACCCGCAGCGGACAGGCCTTTGCCCACCACGTTGCCGGCAGTGCCGACCACGCTGGACGCCAGGCCCGCCAGCAGCCAAGTGGTGAGCAAGGTGGTCAGGGTCCAGGTCAGCACCCCGTGCAGGCCGCCACGATCCGGCGCGGTGCGACCGGCCACGAAGGCGCCCAACGCGATGGCGACCAGTGTCGATACAAACAGCCAGATACCCGCACCCGTGCCAAAACCGCTCAACGGGTTGCCCGCTTCCATCGGGTCAACGGCACTGGCGCCAATGGCGGTGCCCAACACACTCAAGACCAGGTAGGTGACCAGTGCGATTGCACTACCGGCCAGTACCGAGCTCCACGACACTCGAAACAGCGATCGATTGGTTTCATAGACAGTGGTCATACAAAGGTCCTTTTCAAATTGAGGAGCAAGGCAATGCGCCTTGATGGGTGTGAGTGTGGCGAAACGACATACGTTCAGTCCTGGCCCATATGCACCAGGCGCTCTGGTGCATTCGCACTGCCCCGTGGGCAATAACTCTGCACTATCCTGAAGCCGGGATGTCGTAACCCAATGTGCCTTGCCCTGCCCTAATCGGAGACGTTATGACCCAGGATGTTCTCGCCAAAGAAACCAACCGCCGCCAACTGCAGACCATCATCTCGGGACTGTCCGACGGTGTGATTCTGGCCGAGGTCGACCAGACCATTCTGTGGGCCAATGAAGCGGCGTTGACCATGCATGGGGTCAGCGAGGTCAAGGAACTGGGCGCCAATACCGAGGCGTACGCCAAACGCTTTGCCCTGCGCTATCGCAACAACCATCCATTGCCACTGGACAGCTACCCCCTCAGCCGCGTGGCTGCCGGCGAAGAGTTCAGCGATGTGGTGGTGGAAGTCACACCCGCCGATGACGAACACCGCTGCTGGGTGCACCGCCTGCGCAGCCTGGTGCTGACCGATGCCCAGGGTGAGCCGGAGTTGCTGGTGCTGATCCTCAGCGACGCCACCGAATGGGCCAGCGCCGAGCAACGCTTTGAGAAAACCTTCAACGCCAACCCGGCGCCCGCGGTGATCTGCCGCCTCAGCGACTTGCGCTATATCAAGGTCAACCAAGGTTTCTTAGAGATGACCGGCTACAACCGCGACCAGGTCATCGGCAAATCCGTGTATGAACTGGATGTGCTGGAACAGGCCGAGCGCAAGGACCTGGCGATCCAGCGCCTGGGCGAAGGCGCGACCATCCCGCAGATGCAGGCCGAACTGAGACTGCCCGAAGGTGGCAGCAAACTGGTGATCGTCGCCGGCCAACCGTTGGACATGAACGAGGAAGACTGCATGCTGTTTTCCTTCACCGACCTGGAGCCACGGCGCAAAGCCGAAATCGCCCTGCGCCAGAGCGAAGAGCGCTTCGCCAAATCCTTCCGTCTGACGCCCGTGCCGACCCTGGTGTGCAGTGCCGACAACCGCCAGGTGGTGGACATCAACGAAGCCTTCATGAGCATCACCGGCTACATCAGCGAGGAACTGATCGGCAAATCCATCGAAGACATCAACTTCATCGACAGCCCCCAGGCCGGCGCGCAGTTGTTCGCTACCCTGGAAAAAGCCGGCAACCTTGAAGGCCAGGACCTCAAGGTGCGCAAGAAAGGCAACGAGGTGATCGACTGCGTGGTGTCCGCCGACACCGTGGTTATCCAGGACGTGCCCTGCTACCTGATGGTGCTGATGAACATCACCGAGCGCAAACGCTCGGAGCTGGAGCTGGTGGCGGCCATCGAGGAAGTCATGCAGGACGCGTCCTGGTTCAGCCAGACCCTGATCGAGAAGCTGGCCAACGCCAAGAGCGTCAACAGCCCCAACCTGCCGAATGTCTCATTCACCGACCTCACCGCCCGCGAGCGCGATGTGTTGGGCCTGATCTGCGAGGGCCTGGCGGACAAAGAGATCGCCTCGCGCTTGAAACTGGCGCCCAACACCGTGCGTAACCATGTGGCCACGGTGTATTCCAAGCTGGGGGTGCACAGCCGTAGTGCAGCGATCGTCTGGGCCCGTGAACGCGGGCTGTTTGCCGGTGATTTGCGCCTGAAAAACAAACCCTGACCCTGCAAATGCACTAGTGCGTCTAGTGCGAATTCGCCTTATTGCGCGGCGGTGCAAGCAATAACCTTCAAGGGATCGTATTTATGCCTAGAAGGAACCCGCATGTTTACCCTCTCTCAACTGCGCAACTGCATCGAAGAAGGCCTGTCACCGCTGACGTGCGAATTCACCCTGTGCCGGGACGCGTCCTTGACCCTCAAGGTCTACGACGCCGAGACCGGCCGTGTCGACCTGGTGGTGACCGGCATCAGCACCAACCGCCTGCAAACCCCGCAGGAAGTGGCGAAGATGGTGGATGAGTTGCGCTACGAGCTGCAAAGCAACAACGTCGGCAAGCTCACGCTGGATGATCTGCCTTTATCGCCGCCCCCATGAAATAAAACACCCCGCCGGCGACGATAAACGCCCCCAGCATGTAGAACATGTAATGGGCCGGCAGGCTGGCCAACACCAGCCCACACAGCACCGGCCCCAGCGCGGCGCCGAGGTTGGACAGGTTTTGCGCCCCGTAATACATGCCCCGCAGGTGGTCCGGGGCAATTCGGTCGATAAACATGTACTCGGCCGGGAACACGATGATCTCCCCGACGGTGAACACCGCCATCGCCAGCACCCAGCCCACCACGCTGGTGGACAGCCCGAAGCCAATCAACCCCAGCATGAACATGCTCAAGCCAGCGATCAGCCATTGGCTCAGGTAACGGTGCGAGATGCGCCGACCAATCAGGTACTGCAAGGCGATCACCAGCACCGCGTTGGTGGTCAGCACCGCGCTGATTACCGTGTAGGTGTATTCGGCGGTCGTGGTGGTCACCAAGTACTGCGACAGGTAGGCCGTGAACTGGCCGAACACCACCGCGCTGAGTAAACCACCGAGGGTGAAGCACACCAGGCGACGGTCCTGCAGCAAAACGCGGGCGACGGCGAGGAACGGCACCGGCTTTTGCGTGGCGTCCACCGTGGCCAAGTTACGGTCACCCCAGCGCCCGTACAGCACAAAAAACCCCAGCCCCAACAGCGCCGACAGAATAAACGGCAGGCTGATATCCAGCTTGGCCACCATCGCGCCAAAGAACGGCCCCACGGCATAGCCGATATTGGTAAGGGTGTACTTGATGGAAAACACCTCGCTGCGCGCGTCTTCGGGCAGCAGGCTGGCGAAGCCGGCTTTCACTGCAATATCGATGACGGCGTAGGCCAGGTTGATCAGGATCAGGCAGCCATAGAACGCCCAGATATTCTGCGCCAGCACCGTGCCGATAAACCCCAGCACAAACACCAGGCTCAAACCGAGCAACAGGCGATAGCTATTGATGCGGTCGACCAGGAAACCGCCGTAGACACTGAGTAGTGAACCGACGATCAGCGAACTGCCGATTACCAGGCCGACCTGGGTAATGTCCAAGGCGAAGTGGCTGGTGAGGTAGATCACGAGATAAGGAAAGGTGATGGCCTTGGCCAGCGTCAGCAGCAACGTGGCGCACAGCAACAGGTTCACAGTGCGGGGGTAGTTTCTGATGGTGGCAAGCATCCTGCTCTCGTTCTTCAAAGGTAACGCGACCATTGCGGTCGGTTACCTTAACGCAAGAAACATGAAGCGAGCAGGTGCCCCGGCGGAATTATTTCTTGACTGGCGTAATCTCGAGGATGGTGCCGTTGGTGGTCTTGAGCAGGACGTACTTGTCACCTACACGCGTCCATTGGCTTTCTTCTTCGGGCTGTTTGAGCCCGCGTTTTTTCCAGTCTTTAATCGCTGACTCCTCGCGCATCAAGATGTCCGGGGCGCGATCACCCTCTTTCAAGTCACGGGAGTTGATGTTTGAAGGTTGCACGGTTTCCTGAGGGGTATCGCCGGCCTGCACGACAGCGCTGACGGAGGAAAAGCTGGCAGCGACCAGCAGGCAAGCGGCTAAGGTTTTCGACTTCATGGGTGCTCCTTCAATTAATGGTGCGTACCCAAGTTCCGACCGCGGCGGCGCGCAATCATTCAGCCGGGTTTCCCTGTAGCCAGAGATTGCCTTCGTGAAATTTATCGTGTAATTTTTCATGAAATTATTTGATATAAATTTCATGACCCCACAAGAAGAACTCGCCACCCTCGCGGCGCTGATCCACGACCTGCGCAAGCACAAGAAACTCACCCTGGCGCAACTTGCGCAAAAAATCGAGCGGTCGGTGGGGTTTCTGTCCCAGGTCGAACGTGGCCTGTCGCGCCCGACCGTGGCCGACCTGACCGCCATCAGCCACGCCCTCGACGTGCCCACCACCTACTTCTACAGCCTTCCCAAGCCCAAGGCGGTGGACTGGGTCACCCGCCCCAACGAGCGGCGCACGGTGTATTACGCCAATGGCATCACCGACATCCTGGTGTCGCCGAGCATGAACGGCGCGTTTTCGATGCTCGACAGCTTGTTGGCCCCCGGCGCCAACAGCGGCGAGCAAAGCATGAGCGACCGTGCCGAACAGGCCGGTTTTGTGCTCGAAGGCGAGCTGACCCTGTGGGTGGATAGCGAAGCCGAGCCGGTCACCCTCGGCCCCGGCGACAGTTTCCACCTCGCCAGTTTCGCCCACTGCCGTTATGCCAACCTCACCGACCTGCCCGCCCGCGTCTTGTGGGTTTACAACTAGGAGCTGCACCCGTGAAAAGCCAATCCTCCACGTTGCTGGCCGAAGTACGCAGCTTTCGCCAGAACCACCCCGACGTGCGTTATGTCGACCTGATCGCCCTGGACATTCCCGGGCATTTCTACGGCAAGCGCTACCCGGTGGAGATGCTTGAAAAGGTCGCAGCCGGCAGCCCGCTGAAGCTGCCGCAGAATGCGGTATTGCTGGGGGCTCAGGGTGGGCTGTTCAAGATTGGCGACTACTGCTTCAACGATGGCGACCCGGACGCCAACCGCCGATTGGTGCCGGGCACGCTCAAACCGGTGAACTGGGAATCGCAGCCATTAGGGCAAATGCTCATCACCTCGGACGGCACCGAAGCGCCCATCGAATTCGAACCCCGCGAAGTCCTGGCCAAAGTGCTGGAACGCTTGCAGCACCAGGGCATTCACCCCGTGGTGGCGTTTGAGCTGGAGTTCTACCTGTTCGATAAACAGCTGGAAAACGGCCTGCCGCAATTTGCCCGCGACCCGCTCAGCGGAGATGCCGACGACCAGCCCAACCTGCATATCGAACGGCTGTCGCGCTTTAGCGACGTGCTCGAGGACATGGCGCAAACCGCCAAGGACCAAGGCATCGACATCACGGTGATCACCGCCGAAATCGGCCCCGGCCAGTTCGAGATCAACTTCGGCCACTGCGACGACGGCCTGCGCGCCGCCGACTGGGCCGCCCTGTTCTGCCGCAGCACCCGTGGCGTGGCGCTCAAGCAGGGTTACCGCGCCAGCTTCATGGCCAAGCCCTACCTGCAATTTCCCGGCAGCGGCATGCATGTGCATGTCAGCCTTTACGATGCGGCGGGCAATAACCTGCTCGCGGCCCATCAGCAGCAGCCGCTGCGCCACGCCGTGGCCGGTTGCCTGGAATTGCTTCCCCACTGCATGCCGATTTTCTCGCCCAACCACAACGCCTTCCGCCGCCTGGGCGGCACGGTCAACGCTGCGACGCGGGCGAGCTGGGGCTTTGAGGACCGCGATGCTTGTGTGCGCATCCCCGAGTCCGACCCGCGCAACCTGCGGATCGAGCACCGCCTGGCCAGCGCCGATGCCAACCCTTATCTGGTGCTGGCGGCAATCCTGGTGGGCCTGGAGCACGGGCTTGAGGCCAAGCGCGACCCCATCGCGCCACTGAACGAAGACCGCAACAGCGGCACCGATTTCCCGGTGGAAATGCTCGACGCCGTGCGTGCCATGCAGCAGCAACCGGTACTGCGCGACAAGCTGGGCGCGGAATTTGTCGACGTGTATTGCGAGAACAAACGCCAGGATCACTTGGCTTTCCAGCAAGAAATTCATGCGCGCGAATATCGCTGGTTTCTCTAAGTACGCGCCGCGCTGGCGGCATACAAACCTTGACCCAAATCAACGAAAGGCTCTAGCACGGGCCTTTCAGGCTTAAAAATTGTCGAACAATCCTGGTCTTTGCCGTTGAGATCCATTATCATCCGGCGCCTTCTCGCTACCCGCCGGGTAGCTGTTTCAATGTGTCACCCGAGGCGCCCATGTACCGTTTTTCGTTTCACCGCCCTTTGATTGCTATCAGTCTGGGGCTGGTTTCCCATTCCGTCAGCGCTGCACTGCAACCCCTGGCCGAAGCCCCACTGGCCAACGACACCGAATTGCACTGCCACTTCAACCGCGACGCCAGCACCGACTGCACCACCACCTACCGCTACACGATCCTCAAACCCAACGGCCGCGAAATGCTCTCGCGCATCGATTTCGATTACTCCGAAGGCGATACCTTTGAAGTGATCAGCGCCCAGTCCACCCAGCCTGGCGCCAAGCCGGTCGCCCTCGCCGACACGCAAATCGATACCCGCAGCGCGCCCAACCCAGACCAGGGTTTCAGCCGCGATAAGCAAACCTCCCTGGCCTTCCCCAACCTGCGCGTGGGCACCAAAATCCGCTACACCGTACGCCACCACTATCCGGCAAAACCGCTGATGAGCCAGTTCCATTACGTGCTCAAGTTCGGCCCCGGCGCGGCCCGCCGTGATCGTTTCAAGGCGCGCTTTACCGCCGAACGCCCGATCCAGTGGCGTAGTGAAATGTTCGACGCCTTCAACGTGACCCCTTCGAGCAACGGCAAAACCCTGGACGTGGCACTTAAAGCGCCGATCTACCTCAACTACATCAATGAATCCTCCGCCGCCGCGCTGCTGCGCGTTCCACGCCTGGAAGTGGGCAGCGCCGTGGACCGCCAGGCGTACTTCGGTGATTTTGCCCAGCGTTACAACCAGATCCTCGGCGCCAACCTGCCGGCGCAAGCCGCCGCCGCCGTGGCCGCCGCACGCAGCCTGACGCCGGCTGAGCAAGTAGCCGCAATGATGCAGCACATCAATGATCACTACCGCTACCTGGGTGACTGGCGCGCAACCGAACGCGGCTACGTGCCGTTCAGCCTCGCGGAAATCGAGCAGCACGGCTACGGCGACTGCAAGGACCTGGCGATGCTGCTGACGGCCATGCTCAAGGCCAGCGGCATCAAGGCGGAGACCGCGTGGGTCAGCCGTGGCGACGTGGTCGATGCCCTGCTGATTCCGGGCACCCAGGCGCCCAACCACGCCATCGTGCGTGCCGAAGTGAATGGCCAGGTGTGGTGGCTTGACCCGACCAACCCGGTCTTCGCCCCAGGCCAGACCATGCCCGATATTCAGGACCGCTGGGTGTTGGTCAACGACGCCCAGAGCCAGGTGCGCGAAGAACACATCCCACTGGAGCGCCCCGAAGTCTCGATACGCCTGGACAAACAGGTGCAATACGGCAAAGAGGGAGATGGCGAGGTCAAGGCGACGATTACCTTCAGCCGCCTGCCGCTGATGCAACTGAGCGTCGCCGACCGCCAGCAAGGCACCACCGCCACCGACCAGAACATCTGCGCCAACTTCGGCAACGACATCAGCGACTGCCAGATCACCCGCGAACCCACCCGCTTTGTGGTGCATGACGGCTACAGCGTCAGCGCCCGCATGAACGATCAGCGCGCCCTGGAAAAACTGGCCAATGACTATGTCTACACTGACCCGTCCTTGAAAGACCGCTGGGAGGGTTACGTCAACTATCGTCGCCAGGGGCAACAGGCCGACCTCTACCTGGGCAACCCCGAGACCTATGACTACACCTACAGCCTGGCAGGCGGGAAGATGGAAAAAGCCATCCCCGGCTGCAAGGTGCGCTCGCCCTGGTACGACCTCGACCTGGACGGAAAACTGGAAGATGGCTCACTGCGCTATCACTATCGCCTGAGCCAGAAAAAACGTTGGCTGACCCATGCCGAAGTCACCAGCGATGCGTTCGGCAAGATGATTGAAGAAGCTCGGGCCTGTGCCGAGCAGGTGCATCAGGTGGTGAAGCTCTAAGCTACCCCTGACCCACCCCGATCCAAATGTGGGGCTTGCCTGCGAAGACGGCGGGTCAGCCTGCACATGAGTGGCTGATACATCGCCATCGCAGCATAGGTATCTACACAACTTTGCGGGCTGTAGCAGCACAAGGTAACCACGATGCGAAGCGAGCCGTTCTTGATCTTGCTCTTGATCTGCTTTTGATCTTAGGCGCCCCGTTAAACCACGCTGGCCGGAATTCGACAGGGATTTGGGGGGTAAACCGGCAGGGATGCCGGTTTAGCCGCCCCGCGCCATGGATGGCGCGTGGCGGCGGCCCCCCAAATCACTGGCGAATTACGGGCACACCGAGCCTAAGCGAGGTGCCGAGTGGTGGGGCAAGAGCGTTTTGCTTACTTTTGCGCTTTTCAAAAGTAAGACGCCGTCAGGGCGGAACCCTAAGTGGCCGTTACCTAAATAACGGATATGTACCCGGTCCAACTGTGTTGACTGTTAGGCCGCCTTCGCGAGCAAGCCCGCTCCCACAGTTGGAATGTGGGGTGTCAGATAGAGAAGTGTCGGCTGGTAGGCCGCCATCGCAGGCAAGCCAGCTCCCACAGAGAGATCGCGGGGTGTCAGGTAGATATGCATCGGCTGTCGGGCCGTCATCGCAAGCAAGCCAGCCCCCACATTTCAATCCGTGTGTGTGTCAGCGGGATTCGCCGAGCAACAAGCCCTGCTCCCGCGCGCACAACTCCACCACATAATCCCACAACACCCGCAACCGCACCGACTTGTGCAGCTCCCGACGCGAGCTGATCCAATAGCTGCGCTGAATGCCCTCTGCCGGCAACAACGGCACCAACTCCCCATCCCCAGCCGCCATAAAACACGGTAACACTGCAATGCCCAACCCCGAACGCGCCGCCTGGTGCTGGGCGATCACGCTGGTGCTGTGGAACACCACCTTAGGGTTACGGCAGAAGCTGTTGAGTAACTTCAGTTCCTGGCTGAACAGCAGGTCATCGACGTAATCGATCCAGGCATGGGCAGCAAGGTCTTCACGCTTCTCGATAGGCGGGTTGCGCGCCAGATAGGCACGGCTGGCGTAAAGCGCCAGGCGATAATCAGTGAGTTTGCGCGTCACCAATTGATCGGCGCTGGGGCGCTCCAGGTGAATGCTGATCTCCGCCTCGCGGTTGAGGATACTGACAAAACGCGGCACCGCGACCAGCTCCACCTCCAATCCTGGATAGCGTTCAAACAACCCGCCCATGCGCGCGGCCAAAAACATCACGCCCAGCCCTTCGGCCACGCCGAGGCGAATCTTGCCCAGGGGCGCAGCAGAATGGGTGAGCTCGTCTTCGGCCAACAGTGCCACGTTCTCCATGGCCTCCGCATGTTTGAGCAGCGCTTCGCCGGCAGGCGTCAATTCATAGCCCTGGGCATGTTGCACGAACAACGCCGTGCCGAGGCTTTTCTCGATGGCGTCGATATGCCGGGCCACGGTGGCATGCGTGGTTTTCAGGCGTTGGGCGGCGGTGAGCAGGCGGCCACTGCGCTGCAACTCGAGAAAAAACCGCAGGTCATTCCAGTCGAACATATCGCCTCCAGTGCCCGGGCCAGCCGCCGTTGTTTAAAAACGCACAGCGGGTGGGTAAAAACTAACATTTTTAAGACGAAAACTAACAACTAGGATGGGGCCAATAAGAAAAACAAGCGAGACCCCAGATGCCCAATGCAACTGCTGAATACGATTACATCGTCGTCGGCGCCGGCCCCGCCGGATGCCTGCTGGCCAATCGTCTGTCCGCCAACCCGGCTCACCGTGTGCTGCTGCTGGAAGCCGGTGGCCGCGACAACTACCCCTGGATCCATATCCCCGTCGGCTACCTGTTCTGCATCGGCAACCCACGCACCGACTGGTGCTTCAAGACCCAATCCCAAGCTGGCCTGCAAGGGCGCGCCTTGAGCTACCCACGGGGCAAAGTGCTGGGCGGCTGCTCGTCCATCAACGGCATGATCTATATGCGCGGCCAGGCCCAGGACTACGACGGCTGGGCGGCGGCAGGCAACGCGGGCTGGGCCTGGAAAGACGTACTGCCGCTGTTCAAACAGAGCGAAAACCATTTTGCCGGCGGCTCTGAATTCCACAACGAGGGCGGCGAGTGGCGCGTCGAGCAACAGCGCCTGTCGTGGCCGATCCTCGATGCGTTTCGTGAGGCGGCTGCCCAAAGCGGCATCGCCAATATCAATGATTTCAACCAGGGCGATAACGAGGGTTGCGGTTACTTCCAGGTCAACCAGAAAGCCGGTGTGCGCTGGAATGCGGCCAAGGCGTTTCTCAAGCCGATCCGCCACCGCCCCAACCTCACCGTGCTGACTGAGGTGGAAGTTGAGCGTGTGCTGCTGGAAAACGGTCGTGCCTCGCAGGTACTGGGGCGTCAACACGGCCAGTCGATGGGCTGGAAGGCGCGCAAGGAGATCGTACTGTGCGCCGGCTCGGTGGGTTCGCCGGGGATTCTGCAACGTTCAGGGATCGGCCCTTCCCAGGTGCTCAAGCCGCTGGGTATCGACGTGGTGCACGAGCTGCCAGGTGTTGGTGGCAACCTGCAAGATCACCTGCAACTGCGCCTGATCTACAAACTGGAAAATGCCCGCACCCTGAACCAGATCGCCGGCACATTGTGGGGCAAGATGGGCATGGGCCTGCGCTACCTGTACGACCGCAGCGGCCCGCTGTCGATGGCGCCCAGCCAGCTCGGCGCGTTTGCCCGCTCCGGGCCGGAGCAGACCTCGGCCAACCTGCAATACCACGTGCAGCCACTGTCCCTGGAGCGCTTTGGCGAACCGTTGCACGGCTTCCCGGCATTTACCGCGTCGGTTTGCGACCTGCGCCCGCAAAGTCGCGGCCGGGTGGATATTCGTTCGGCCAACCCGGCGGATGCGCCGCTGATACAACCCAATTACCTCAGCCACCCCGAAGACTTGCGCATCGCCGCCGACGCCATTCGCCTGACCCGGCGCATCGTCGCCGCTCCGGCCCTGAGCCAGTTCAAACCGGTGGAATACCTGCCTGGCCAGGCCCTGCAAACTGAAGAACAACTGCACGAGGCCGCCGCTCGGATCGGCACCACGATTTTCCATCCGGTGGGCACTTGCCGCATGGGCGATGACAAGGACGCTGTGGTCGACAGCCAACTGCGCGTACACGGCATCCCCGGCCTGCGCATTGCCGATGCGTCGATCATGCCGCGCATCACCTCCGGCAATACCTGCTCACCCACGCTGATGATCGCGGAGAAAGCCGCGCAGCTCATCCTGTCACCCAACACTGTAGGCGCGAGCTTACTCGCGAAAAACCCACCAGCACCGCGCACTACAGGGCACCCCGCGTAATCGTTGACGTTGAAAAAATAGCGGCGCTGAGGTTGGCGCCGACAGTGGAACAACAATAAATAATCACTGTGAGGGACACCCGATGTCAGAACATGCTCAACCCCTGGGCTCGGCGGCCAGTGCAAGTACCGCCAACGAATCAAGAAAGGTCATCTTCGCCTCCTCCCTGGGGACGGTGTTCGAGTGGTATGACTTTTTCCTCTACGGCGCCCTGGCGGCGGTGATCAGCAAGCAGTTCTTTGCCGGGGTCAATGACACCACGGCGTTTATCTTTGCCTTGATGGCCTTTGCCGCAGGCTTTGTGGTGCGGCCATTCGGTGCGCTGGTGTTCGGCCGCCTGGGCGATATGATCGGGCGCAAGTACACCTTCCTCGTGACCATCATCCTGATGGGCGTGGCAACCTTCTGCGTCGGGTTGCTGCCGACCTACGCCAGCATCGGCATTGCCGCGCCGATCATCCTCATTGTGCTGCGCATGCTGCAGGGCCTGGCACTGGGCGGCGAATACGGTGGTGCCGCTACCTACGTGGCCGAGCATGCGCCACCGGGCAAGCGCGGGCTGCATACCAGCTGGATTCAATCCACCGCCACCCTCGGCCTGCTGCTGTCGCTGCTGGTGGTGCTGGCCTGCCGTTACTTCACCGGCGATCAGTTCGAAGTGTGGGGCTGGCGCATTCCGTTCCTGTTTTCCATCGTGCTGCTGGGCATCTCGACCTGGATCCGCATGAGCCTGCACGAGTCGCCCGCCTTCTTGAAAATGAAAGAAGAAGGCAAGGCGTGCAAGGCGCCGATTCGCGAGTCGTTCGGCAAGTGGGAAAACCTCAAGGTGGTGCTGATCGCCCTGTTCAGCATCAACGGCGGGCAGGCCGTGACCTTCTACGCGGCGCAGTTTTATGTGCTGTTCTTCCTCACCCAGTTCCTGCGCATGGACCCGGCCCTGGCCAATATGCTGTTGATCATCAGCGTGGTGATTGGCGCGCCGTTCTTTATCCTGTTTGGCTGGCTGTCGGACAAGGTCGGGCGCAAGCCGGTGCTGATGCTCGGCCTGCTGTTGGCGACCGCGCTGTACTTCCCGATCTTCAAGGGCCTGGCGCACTACACCAACCCGGCGATGGACCAGGCTAGCCAACAAGCGCCGATCACCGTACTGGCCGACCCGGCCACCTGCACCTTCCAGTTCGACCCAGTGGGCAAGGCCCGTTTTGACAGCCCGTGCGACAAGGTCAAGACCTTCCTGGTCAAACAGGGCCTGCCCTACAGCAGCGCCGCCGCCCCTGCGGGCAGCCCGGTGCAAGTGAGCGTGGGCGATGTGCGTATCGACGGTTTTGACGAAGCGGCCCTGCGTGGCGCCGTGGCCCTGGCCGGCTACCCGTCATCGGCGGATGTGGCCCAGGTCAACAAGCTGATGGTGGTGGTGCTGATCGTGGTGCTGATCTTCATCGCCGCCATGTGCTACGGGCCGTTGGCAGCGCTGATGGTGGAGCTGTTTCCGACGCGCATCCGCTACACCTCGATGTCCCTGCCCTACCACATCGGTAACGGCTGGTTTGGCGGGTTCCTGCCGACGGTATCGTTCGCCCTGGTGGTGTACACCGGCGATATTTTCTATGGGTTGTGGTACCCGGTGGTGGTGACGGGCGTGAGCCTGATCGTCGGGCTGTTCTGCCTTAAAGAAACCCGGCATGTGGATATCGAAAACAACTGATACCTCCCCCCTGTAGGAGCGAGCTTGCTCGCGAAGAACCTGAGCGCGCCGCGGGGCACCAGGCGCCCCGCGTCATCATAACGACCTTCGCGAGCAAGCTCGCTCCTACAGCGGTGTGCGGCGCCCACACAAATTGCTGTACATCCATACAGATAATGGTTGCTCAAATCCCTTCAAATAAGCATCCTGCAAGGCATCAACCTGATCTGATGTGATGACCATGCGGCTGTACCTCTGTGAAAAACCCTCCCAGGCCAAGGATATCGCGGCCGTGCTCGGCGCCAGCCGCCGCGGCGATGGGTGCTGGCTGGGTCATGGAGTCACGGTCACCTGGTGCATCGGCCACTTGTTGGAAACCGCTCCGCCCGACGCTTACGACGCCAAGTACAAACGCTGGGTGCTGGCCGACCTGCCGATCGTTCCGGAAAAATGGAAGATGCTGGTCAAGCCCAAGACCGCCAGCCAATACAAGGCCGTCAAACGCTTGCTGGGGGAAGCCCAGGAACTGGTGATCGCCACCGACGCCGACCGTGAAGGCGAGATGATCGCCCGTGAACTGGTGGAGCATTGCCGCTACCGCGGGCCGATCCAGCGGCTGTGGCTGTCGGCACTCGACGACGCCTCCATTCGCAAGGCCCTGGCGGCGCTCAAACCCGGTGCAGAAACCTTCAGCCTGTATCACTCGGCCCTGGGGCGCTCGCGTGCCGACTGGCTGATCGGCATGAACATGAGCCGCCTGTTTACCCTGCTGGGGCGCCAATCCGGTTACCAAGGCGTGCTGCCGGTTGGCCGGGTGCAAACCCCGACCTTGCGCCTGGTGGTGGACCGTGATCGCAGCATCGCCGATTTCGTGCCGGTGGCCTATTGGGCCATCGATGTCGACCTGCACCACGAGCACATGACCTTCACCGCCCAATGGCGCGCCCCTGAGGATGCCTGTGACGACCAGGGCCGTTGCCTCAACCCGCAACTGGCGCGGGACGCCGCCGACGCCATGCTCAACGCCGCCACGGCGCGGCTGGTGAAACTGCGTACCGAACGCATGCGCGAGGTGGCGCCCCTGCCCTTCGACCTTGGCACCTTGCAGGAGATCTGTTCGAAGAAGCTTGGCCTGGGCGCCCAGGAAACCCTGGATATCGCCCAATCCCTGTACGAAACCCACAAGGCCATCACCTACCCGCGCAGCGATTGCGGTTACCTGCCGCTGAGCCAGCACAGTGAAGCGCCGAAGATCCTGGCGGCGCTGGGCCGTGCGGACACCGCGGTCAACGCGCTGATGCCGCACATCGACCCACAGCGCCGTTCGCGGGCTTGGAACGACGCGAAAGTCAGCGCCCACCACGGCATCATCCCCACAGGGGCCGGCAAGGACATCAGCCAACTGACCGGCAAGCACCGTGCGGTCTACACGCTGATTCGTGCGCGCTACCTGGCGCAGTTCCTGCCCAACCATGAATACGACCGCACCCAGGCCGATTTCGACTGTGCCGGCCAGGCGTTGCGCGCGGTGGGCAAAGTCATTATCGAACCGGGCTGGAAACGCGCCTTGCCCGAAGCGCTGGCCCCCGCCAAAGGTCGCGAAGCCCCCGCGCCCCAAGCATTGCCGACGCTGGTGCAGGGCCATGACTACGCCGTGGCCAAGGTCAACCTCAAGGACCTATGGACCCAGCCACCCAAGCCCTTTACCGAAGGCGACCTGATCAAGGCAATGAAAAACGTCGCCAAGCTGGTGGAGGACCCCTTGCTCAAGCAAAAACTCAAGGACACCACGGGCATCGGCACCGAGGCCACCCGCGCCGGGATTATCCAGGGCCTGCTGGACCGCGGCTACCTGGTGAAAAACGGCAAGGCCCTGTCGGCAACCCCGGCCGCGTTCAGCCTGATCGACGCGGTGCCCCGCGCCATCGCCGACCCCGGCACCACCGCCATCTGGGAACAGGCACTGGACATGGTGCAAAGCGGCGAAATGAGCCTGGAAGAATTCGTCGCCAAGCAAGCGGCGTGGATGAGCAAGCAAGTGGCGCGCTGCAACGGCATGCGCATGACCATCACTGGCCCCGCCAGCCCCGCAGGCCGAGGTGCAGCGCCGGGGAAAAAGAAACGCAAGGCCGCCCCGCGTAAGGCTGCTGCCAGCCCCAAGCGCGGGAAAAAACCGGCAAATGCCGGATAAATACCGAAAAAAACCGGCCCATGACGTTTTTCGACAGGTTTAACGCCGCATTGGCCCTTGCTCCGGCGGGTTCGGTCTAGGATTCTGTAGGGGATCTGGACTACCAACAACAACACCGGAGTGGCCGCCATGAAGACCGTTGCACAACTGCTCAAAGCCAAGGACCAGAAGAACCAGGACGTCCACACGATCAAATGGGACCACACCGTGTTTGAAGCGCTGGTGCGAATGTCCGAGAAAAACGTCGGTGCCTTGCCCGTGGTCAAGGATGGCGTAGTGGTCGGCATCATCAGTGAACGGGATTACGCGCGCAAAATCATGCTCAAGGGCCTCTCGTCGGTCACTACCAAGGTCCATGAGGTGATGAGCTCGCCGGTGATCACGGTGGATACTCACAAGAGTGTCGAGGAATGCATGAACATCATGACCGACAGTCACCTGCGCCACCTGCCCGTGGTCGAAGACGGCAAACTGCTGGGCCTGCTGTCCATCGGTGACTTGGTCAAGGAAGCCATTGCCGAACAAGCGGCCTTGATCCAGCAGCTGGAACAGTACATCCGCGGCGAATAGGGGGAACCCATGCTCGACACGCAGGACCATCAGGAAGACCACCTCGACACCCTGCACCGGGCCATGACCGGCCGGCATTTTCTGGTACTGACCGGCGCAGGGATCAGTACATCTTCGGGTATCCCGGATTACCGGGACGGTGAAGGTGTACGCCGGGGCAAGCCACCGATGATGTACCAGGAATTCCTCGCCACTCCAGAGGCGCGGCGCCGCTACTGGGCGCGGGCGATGCTGGGGTGGCCGCGGGTGCGCATTGCCCAGCCGAACAAGGCCCACCTTGCGCTCGCGACGCTGCAACACCGTGGCCATATCAGCGGGCTGATTACGCAGAACGTCGACACCCTGCATGACCAGGCCGGCAGCCAGGATGTGATCGAGCTGCATGGCAGTTTGCATCGGGTGCTGTGCCTGGATTGCCAACTGCGTAGCGAGCGCGATGTGATCCAGCGGCAGATGGAAGTCGATAACCCGCACATGGCACAGGTTCATGCGGTGCAAGCGCCGGATGGCGACACCTTGCTTGATCCCGCGTTTGAACAGCGCTTCCAGGTGCCCCGCTGCCCGCACTGCAATGGCGAACGGCTGAAACCGGATGTGGTGTTCTTTGGAGAAAACGTCGCACCGGCGACGGCGCTCAAGGCAATGACGGCGGTAGAGCATGCCGAAGGACTGTTGGTGGTGGGTTCGTCGCTGATGGCCTATTCGGCGTTTCGCCTATGCAAAGCGATGGTTGAACAGGGTAAGCCGGTGATTGCTATCAACCTGGGCAAGACGCGGGGGGATGAGCTGTTGCAGGTGAAAATTCAGGCCTCATGCGAACAGTTGTTGCCGTTGCTGGCTGCTCAACTCGGATAGAACAGCGATACAGATCAACTGTGGGAGCGGGCTTGCTCGCGAATGCGCAGTGTCAGCCAATACATAGTTGTCAGCCCCACCGCTTTCGCGAGCAAGCCCGCTCCCACATGGATCCTGCGGCGAATTGACCACCGTAGCTGTGCGACCCACCGCACAGAAAATGACGCCCAAGTCACATTTTCTCGCATTCCCCCGTCCCCACGGCAATTTATGTAGTGAGCAAAAATAATCACTACATAACCGTTGACGTAACCTTTTTGTCCTTGCATGATCTAGACGTCTCTCGGATCGAGAGCGTTGGTAACAAGCGTTTTGAACAGGCTCGTCTGACCGCCGAGCTGTTTTTCTGGATGTGCACTGCCCACAAGGCAGATTGATGAAGCTGACCGGCCCCGAAAGGGACGGGTACAAGACGCTCAAACGCGGCTTGTCTTCGCAGTCAGAGCATTGCGTAGCAGTCCATCAGCAAGACTACATGCATCAGCTACAAGACCCTGCCCGTATTCGGCAGCCCGTCGCTGACGCCCGGTTTTAGTAACCGGAGACAACTTAACTGGTATTAACGAATCAACTGATAGATCGCCAACTGGTCAAGGGGCTTACACATGAATCTGAACAACCAACCAACTATCGATGAATTGGCTGAGATGTTCGCAGCGCAGAAAGACACACTCGACGACCATATCCTGTGGATTGGCAAATCGGGCGAAGTGCAAATTGACTGCCTGGCGCCCCATACCGAAGAAGCCGAGTTTGACCGCAATAACCGTGAGCTCGCGGCGCGCCTGAAGATGTACCGCCGTGGCCAGGGTTATGTCGGCAAGAAAGCCGCGGCTGACCGCAACTTTATCGAACAGGTGTTTGACACACTTAACAATGCCTGGGCGTCTTTCAAAGACAGCTCGCAAGTTAAAGTGATCGACCGTTACTACTAAGTAGTACTTAATTAATGTGGGAGCTGGCTTGCCAGCTCCCGCATTTGTATTTACTAGTTTAGAACGTTGGAAACCTGCCCTTCGCCGCTTCATCTCGAAAGATATCAAACAACACCTGCGCCGCTGCCGACAGTTCATGCCCCGGCTTGGTCAGCACCCCAATCGGCCGCTCGATCACCGGACCGGTCAAGGTAATGCAACGGGCTCCCGCCTCCTCCATCTGCCTGGCGCATAACGCAGGCACCGCGCTAACTCCCAAACCGCTGGCAACCATCTTGCCCACCGTCGCCAATTGATGGCTTTCCAAGGCCACGGGCAATTTCATCTGCAAGGCCCCCAGGTGCTCTTCCAACATTACTCGCACGGTGGAAGGCCGTTGCAGGGTGATGAACGGCTGTTCCAATAGAGCTTTCCAGTCGATTTCAGCGCGCTGTGCCAAGGCTGAATCTCCCGGCACCACAGCCACAAAGCGGTCCAGGTACAGCGGCGTGAACGCCAATGACGAGCCATCTGATGGCTCGAACGCCACCCCCAACTCCACCTGACGGTCGCGCACCATCTCCAGCACTTGCTCATTGATCAGGTCATGCACCGTCACGTTCACCTGAGGGTAACGGGCGCGGAATATCTTCAGGATCGGCGGCAACAGGTTCCCCGCGAACGACGGCATGGCCGCCACCGTGACGCGGCCGCGTTGCAGGGTAAAACGCTGGCGCAGTTCGTCTTCGGCGTTGTCCCAATCGGCAATCAACCGGCGGGCCAGGGGCAACAGGGATTCACCTTCAGGGGTCAGCGCGACGTTACGGGTATTGCGGCTGAACAGGCGCCCGCCTAAACCTTCTTCCAGGCCCTTGATGGTCAAGCTCAACGCCGATTGGGAGAGGTGCAAACGCTCGCAGGCAGCGGCAAAACTCAGGCTTTGCGCAACAGCGAGAAAGGCACGCATCTGTTTGACGGTCATGAGTTGCTCCGGACGATGACTGGACTATGCTGTTTTCTAAATCAATCAACCTTAAAAAACAACTTAACAAATCAATCCACTGGCGCAACACTCAACTCACTGGCTGGACCACAAACAATAAAAGAGGTGCATATGGCAGGTTTCGATAAACGCGTGGCGTCCTATGAAGAAGCACTGGCAGGCCTGGAAGACGGCATGACCGTACTCTCCGGTGGTTTTGGCCTGTGTGGTATTCCGGAAAACCTCATTGGCGAAATCAAGCGCAAAGGCACCCGCGACCTGACGGTGGTCTCCAACAACTGTGGCGTCGATGGCTTTGGCCTGGGCGTGCTGCTGGAACAGAAGCAGATCAGCAAAGTGATCGCTTCCTACGTGGGTGAAAACGCCCTGTTCGAGAAGCAGCTGCTCAGCGGCGAGATTGAGGTGGTGCTCACGCCCCAAGGCACCCTGGCAGAGAAAATGCGCGCAGGCGGCGCCGGCATTCCGGCCTTCTTCACCGCCACCGGCGTCGGCACCCCCGTGGCCGAAGGCAAGGAAACCCGCGAGTTCAACGGTCGCCCGTATCTGATGGAAGAGTCCATCACCGGCGACTTTGCCATCGTCAAAGGCTGGAAAGCCGACCACTTCGGCAACGTCATCTACCGTCACACCGCCCAGAACTTCAACCCGCTGGCCGCCACCGCCGGCAAGATCACCGTGGTCGAAGTCGAGGAAATCGTCGAACCGGGCGAGCTGGACCCGGCGCAGATCCACACCCCTGGCATCTACGTCGACCGGATCATCTGCGGCACCTTCGAAAAGCGCATTGAACAGCGCACCGTCCGCAAATAATCCCCGTCCAGAACAATAAGAGGAAACAATCATGGCGCTTACCCGCGAACAAATGGCTCAACGCGTTGCCCGCGAGATGCAGGACGGTTACTACGTGAACCTCGGTATCGGCATTCCGACCCTGGTGGCCAACGACATCCCCGACGGCATGGAAGTGATGCTGCAATCGGAAAACGGCCTGCTGGGCATGGGCCCGTTTCCGACCGAAGACACCATCGATGCCGACATGATCAACGCCGGCAAGCAGACCGTCACCGCACGCATCGGCGCCTCGATCTTCTCTTCCGCCGAGTCCTTCGCGATGATTCGCGGTGGGCATGTCGATCTCACCGTACTCGGCGCATTCGAAGTAGACGTACAGGGCAACATCGCTTCGTGGATGATCCCCGGCAAGCTGGTCAAGGGCATGGGCGGTGCCATGGACCTGGTGGCTGGCGCAGAAAACATCATCGTGATCATGACTCACGCCTCCAAAGACGGTGAGTCCAAGTTGCTCAGCCAGTGCAGCCTGCCGCTGACCGGTGCCAACTGCATCAAGCGTGTGCTCACGGACCTGGCGTACCTGGAAATCGAAAATGGCGCTTTTGTCCTCAAGGAACGCGCACCTGGCGTCAGCGTTGAAGAGATTGTGAGCAAGACCGCCGGTAAACTGATCGTCCCGGACCACGTTCCAGAAATGCACTTCCAGTGAGGACAGATTCCATGCAAGACGTCGTGATTGTTGCTGCCACCCGCACCGCCGTGGGCAGCTTCCAAGGTTCGCTGGCGAACATTCCGGCCCCGGAACTGGGCGCCGCCGTGATCCGTCGCCTGCTGGAGCAGACCGGCCTGGACCCGGCGCAAGTGGATGAAGTGATCCTCGGCCAGGTGCTTACCGCAGGCAGCGGCCAGAACCCGGCGCGCCAGGCTTCGATCCTCGCCGGCCTGCCCCACGCCGTGCCGAGCCTGACCCTGAACAAGGTCTGCGGTTCGGGCCTCAAGGCTCTGCACCTCGGCGCCCAGGCCATTCGTTGCGGCGACGCCGAGGTGATCATTGCCGGTGGCATGGAGAACATGAGCCTGGCCCCGTATGTATTGCCTGCCGCGCGCACCGGTTTGCGCATGGGCCATGCGAAGATGATCGACAGCATGATCACCGACGGCCTGTGGGATGCGTTCAACGACTACCACATGGGCATCACCGCCGAGAACCTGGTGGACAAATACGGCATCAGCCGCGAAGCCCAGGACGCCTTTGCCGCCGCCTCCCAGCAAAAAGCCGCTGCTGCTATCGAAGCCGGGCGCTTTGCCGATGAGATCACACCGATCCTGATTCCCCAGCGCAAAGGCGACCCGGTGGCCTTCGCGGTGGACGAACAACCCCGCGCCGGCACCACCGCCGAATCCCTGGCCAAGCTCAAGCCTGCGTTCAAGAAAGACGGCAGCGTCACCGCCGGCAACGCCTCCAGCCTCAACGACGGCGCCGCCGCGGTGCTGCTGATGAGCGCCGCCAAAGCCAAGGCCCTCGGCCTGCCCGTACTGGCGCGTATCGCCAGCTACGCCAACGCGGGCGTCGACCCGGCGATCATGGGCATCGGCCCGGTCTCGGCCACCCGCCGCTGCCTGGACAAGGCCGGCTGGCAGTTGGCTGACCTGGACCTGATCGAAGCCAACGAAGCCTTCGCCGCACAAGCCCGCGCGGTGGGCAAAGAGCTGGAATGGGACGCGCAGAAGGTCAACGTCAACGGTGGCGCCATCGCCATCGGTCACCCCATCGGGGCTTCAGGCTGCCGCGTGCTGGTGACCCTGCTGCATGAAATGATCAAGCGCGACGCCAAGAAAGGCTTGGCAACGCTGTGCATCGGCGGCGGCCAAGGCGTAGCCCTGGCGCTCGAGCGCAACTGACCTGTAGGAGCGAGCTTGCTCACGAAAAACGTCAAGGATAACGCAGCGTTCCTGATAGAACCTGTTGCCTATGAGTGCTTCGCGAGCAAGCTCGCTCCTACAGGTGAGACATAACGAGCAACACAGAAAAGGCCCGGCTCCACGAAAAGCCAGGCCTTTTCTTTTTCTCGTGTCCCCTGAAACAACTCGGTCAAAAGGTGGGAGCTGGCGTGCCTGCGATGGCCATAGGTATCTACACAACGTTGTGGGCTGCCGCTCAACGGTAACCACGATGCGAAGCGAGCCGCTCTTGATCTTGATCTGCTTTTGATCTCAGGCGCCCCGTTAAACCACGCTGGCCGGAATTCGACAGGGATTTGGGGGGTAAACCGGCAGGGATGCCGGTTTAGCCGCCCCGCGCCATGGATGGCGCGTGGCGGCGGCCCCCCAAATCACTGGCGGATTACGGGCACACCGAGCCCCGGCGAGGTGCCGAGTGGTGGGGCAAGAGCGTTTTGCTTACTTTGCCGCTTTTGCAAAGTGAGCCGCCGTCAGGGCGGAACCCTAGGTGGCCGTTACCTAAATAACGGATATGTACCCGGTCCAACTGTGTTGACTGTTAGGCCGCCTTCGCGAGCAAGCCCGCTCCCACAGTTGGATTGTGGGGTGTCAGGTAGAAAAGTGTCGGCTGGCAGGCCGCCATCGCAGGCAAGCCAGCTCCCACATTTGCTCTCATTGCCTGTCAGCATGCGGCACCGCGAACACCGCACTCGCCCGCAGCACCACCCTCTCCTCCACCTGCAAACTCAACGTGGCAAACGCCATCTGCCGTCCGCGCTTGTGGCTTTCCAAACGCACCACCATCCACTCCCCTACCTGCACGGCGCCCAGGTAATCCACGGTCATGCTAGCGGTAATCAACGGCAACGGCGGCTCACTGGAAAACGCCATGGCGTAACCCATGCCGATATCGGCCAGCGTCGCCAGCACCCCGCCGTGCACCGTACCGCGCCCGTTGGCGTGACGATGATCGGCGCGCAGGCCGACTTCCAATTGCAAACCTTCGCCACGGCAGTACGCCGGGCCGAGCAGTTCCAGCAACGGGCTGCTGCCCGGCAATGGGACAAAACCTTGGGGGACGGTCTGAGCGTTCATGGCGGTTGCTTCCCTGGTATGAGGCTTGAGATGTACGCCAGCCTCGACCCGGCAGCCACCACCATCAGCCGGGCAAATCCCGGGCAATGCTTTGCGTTAATGGGCCAGACCCGCTTTAATCTCGGCCAATTTCTCCCGCACATATCAAGGAAACGCCATGCGCCACCTGGACGGCAACTCCCACCCGCTTCGCGCGCCGCTGTTGCTCTTGCTGGCCGGCCTGGCCTTGGCCGGTTGTTCCCCCAAGGACCACTCTCGCACCACCGTCATCAATGGCGAACAGGGCAAGGCCGGGGCGCAACTGGCCTATGAGCATGAATTGACCCTGGCCCTGCCCGGTGCCCTGCTTTCGCCGCGCATGCAGGCCACTCGCGAGGCGTGTGACACGGCGCGCTTTGGCGCCTGCAATATCCTGGGTATTACTGAAGACAGCCAGGGTGGCCAGATCATCCTGCGGATCGCGCCCACGGGTGTGGAGCCGATGGTCGCCCTGGCGGCCGAAGGCGGTAAGCTCGGCCAGCGCATCACCACTGCCGAAGACCTGGCCGATGCCGTGGCGGATGTGCGCCGCCGCCAGGACCGCCTGCAAGCCCAGCAGCAACGCCTCGATGAGCTGGCCAAGCGCAAGGACATCACCGTCAGCGACCTGATCGTCCTGAGCAAAGAGCAAGCCGGTATTGAAAACGAGCTGCAGGAACTGGCTCAGGTTGCCGCCGGCCAGCAACGCCGCCTCGACACCAACCGCGTGACCTTGAACTTCCGTTCCGCGGACGGCGCCAACCAGGTGTCAAGGTTCACCCGGATGTTCAGCAACCTGGGAGACAACCTGGTGAACGGCACCGCAGACGCCCTGGAACGCGCCAGCTATGTGCTGCCCTTCGTGATCCTGGCGTTCCCGGTGGTGTGGTTGTGGGTGGGCTTGTGGCGCCGGTTCGTCAAGCGCCGCGGTTGATCAGCGCTTCAAGCAGCGCTGGTAGCGCTCATCCACGCGCTTGGCAAACCAGGCCGTGGTCAGGTTGCGGGTGATCTTCGGGCTCTTGAGCACAATACCCGGCAGGATCGCCCGTGGCAGCGGCTTTCCAGCCGCCTGGTCGGCCAGGCTGAAGACGCGCTTGTACAAGGTAGTGTCCTCGAAATCCAACTGCTCGCCCTGCTCCAGTTGGCTGCGAATGCTCGGGTTGCGCATGTCCAGCTTGGCCCCCAGTGAACGCACCGCCAGCTCGGTGGTGCCGGGCAGCAAGGAGCCATAGCGGATCAAATCCCCATCCAGTGCAAGCTCTTTGCCTGAAACACGGCTGACCGCTGCCTGGAACGCGGCATTGCGGCTGGCGTACCAACCGGCGTTGAAATCGGCAAAGCGGTACAGCGGCTGGTCGTAGCTCACCGGGTAGCCGAGCAAGTGGGCGATGCCGAAGTACATACCGCCGCGACGGGTGAACACTTCACGGCGAATCGTACCGTCCACTGTGTAGGGATAACCCCGCGCCTGTTTCTGCGCAAAGTCGATACTGACCTGCATGGGGCCTGCGGTGTGTACCGGGTTGAACCCGCCAAACAGCGTATTGCCCAGGGGCACCATGCTGATGAAGTCATCGAAAATGCCGCTCAAATCCCTCTCCGTACGGGCGGCATTCAAACGGTCGGCGTAGGTTTTGCCGGTGGGCGAGCGCAGTTGCAAAGCGCTGCGCACCACGAATGCCGGCACATGCACCTTGCTGGCGCGGCGCAGGATTTCATCCTGGGCGATCTTGCCCATACCGGGCACCGGCGGGTCGACCTGATAGGTGGACTCTTGCTCGGTCACCGCCAGTACCGCACAGATGTTTTCGGTGCTGGGGTAGATTTTCTGGGTGTCGAAGGCGGTGTAGATGTCCTGGGCCCAACCGTTACGGTCCGCGACCTTGGCCGGCAGCAGGCGCACGATCTGCGCCTTCACCTCGGCTTCACTGCGCTCGGGCTGCTGAGGGCCACGGGAGGTGGAGCAACCGGCCAGTACCAGTAAAGGAATGAGGCAGAGCAGCAGACGCGTTGAATACATGGGGCTTCCTTGGTTAACGACAGGCCGGGCAGTGCTGATATCGACAGGTAAGTCTAACCGGGGTTCGTCGGCATGCCGAACCCCGTGCCTGGCAGTAACTGAAACATCCCACACAACTGCCGGATAAGCTCTACTCCTCGCCTGCGCAAACCTCTGCAAAGTCCCTCGCCTGATCAAACAGTGCGAGGGAGTGCAGATGGTTTTTTTCGTGACGCGTGCGGTTGACGGGGCCGGCACTTGAACCCGGCCATTGGCAGGCTGGCGCTGACGCCAATGAACGTGGAAGCGGTCGACGTTGAAGGCGTCTTCCGTGACTTTCGCGATTGCTTGAACACCTTTGACGAGTGGGCCAAAAGCTTTTGGAGCTTCTCGGCACTGGACGTCGAACAGGTGTTCAAGGTCGGCGATGACGTCGCGCTGGTTGCACCGATCAATCGTTCCCTGTTCCCCAGCAGTACCGTCGCCACGTGCCAGGCCACAGGTACCTTGACCCTGGTGCATATGTTCCAGAGCACCAGGTTCGTGCCCATCGGCAACACGCCGGTGGTGGTGCAACGCGTTGATCCAAACGGCGGCCCGCTGGGCGAGCCCCTCCATAAGACCATCGGCCCCAGTGGCATCCTCGAAATCACCGAATGTGATCGCAACCAGCAATACCGGGTGAGTTTTTACCCCAACGTTTCCCAGGATAACGTCCAGGCGCTGTATGCGTCCTACCAGTCGGTGATCGCTGCACTGGAAACCCGGCTGCGCAAAGAGTGGACCGACACCTTCCAGGCCCAGTGGAAAAACTACACAGACGCCCGCCCGCTTGAGCGGCGGCGCCTGCTGGAGGCAGCCTTTGCCAGTGGGTTGGGCAAGGCACTTTATAGCCTGTGGGACAACATTGGCGAGCTGTCTGCGCTGCTGGCGGACCTCAAGCCCAATAGCGAAAAGTTGCTGCACTACCTTTCGCAAACTGAGCTCGATGAACTGCTGGCCCTAGGCAGTGACTCGATCGCCCAGGGCTTGTTGGTGCTCAGTGATGAGCCGCTGCTGTTTGTCTACCTATCGGCGCTGGTCAGCTGGATGCGCATGCTCCCACCTACGGAGATGGCTGAACTGTGGGGTGAAATCACCGGTGAGGTGCTGATCAATCTGCTGCTGATTCGCGTGTTGGGTGCGATGGGCGTGGTGGTGCGATTGGGGGCTCGTGTGCTCAGTCACGTCAAATCCGGGCGGGCGCGGGCGTTGTTGGAATTGCTGGCCAAGCAGGTGGAGGGGCCTCGGCTGGAACCCCATGTGGAGGTCGCCAAGCCGGTGTTGCTGAGCAGTGCGGCGACGCCGGTCAAGACAGTGCCGGTGGTGCCGTTGAAGGCGGGTGACACGCTGGTTTCGAATCCGGTGCCGATGGTGCGCGGCAAGACCCAGCGCACGACGTTGGTCCGTCAGGAGCCTGTCGATGATGTGCCGGCTGTGGCTTCAAATCCCAAAGGAGATGCGGCGGCTTCTGCGGATAAAACGGTCACTCACGGTTGCCCGGTGTCGATGGTCACCGGCGAGGAGTTGCTGACCCTTACCGACGGCGCGCTGGATGGGACCTTGCCGTTTGAATGGACGCGGCTGTACCGCACCAGTGCGGTGGAAGTCGATTGTGGGTTGGGGTTTGGCTGGAGCCATGCGCTGGCTCATCGGCTGGTAGTGTCGGGCGATTTGGTGGTGTGGACTGACCATGAAAACCGCTCGACTGCCCTGCCCTTGCCCACCGACTCGCGGCCCGCGATCACCAATAGCCTGGCTGAAGCGGCGATCTATTTGGGTTCGGCGCCTGACGAGTTGGTGCTGGCCCAGGCGTCGCGTTTCTATCACTTTCGCGATGGCGTACTGGTCTCGATCAGCGATGCGTATGACAACCGGCTGCGCCTTTGCCGGGATCGTTATGGGCGGATTGAGCGGCTGGATAACGGTACTGGCCGTTCGCTGCTGTTGCGTTATGAGCTGGATCGCATCGTGGCGGTGGACTATCAGGTTCATCGCGCCAAAGGGCGTGAGCCCTACGTGTGGGAGACCGAACAGAACGTTGTTTCCTACGCCTATGACGAACACGGACGACTGGTTTGCGCGACCAATGCTGTCGGTGAAAGCGAGCGCTATCGGTACGACGATCAGCACGTCATTCTGGAACGCCAACTGGCCGGTGGTGCGAGTTTCTTCTGGGAATGGGAACGTGCTGGCAAGGCAGCACGCTGTGTTCGGCATTGGGCGAACTTTTCGCAGATGGACACGCGTTATGCCTGGGGCGATGACGGGCGCGTCACCGTGCATAACGCCGACGGTAGCC
>NZ_MVOJ01000039.1:0-72965 GCF_002018845.1 Pseudomonas sp. MF6394 | reverse complement strand
TAGAAGATGATCGCGTTGCCGATCAGCCTGGCGCACTGGTTGCTGATCTCGATTTCGATGTCGGTGCGGCCGGTCAATTCCTTCTTCCCACCGACTTGGGCGATGGTCGAGCGTAGCTGGTGATAGGACTCAATGCGGTTCTGCGAGCGGTGAACATTACGCTCCAGTTGCGGGTCGCGCAGGTAGCGCAGTGTGTAGATACTGCGGATGAGCTTGTCGAACTCGAAGATTGCGCGCCGCGTCGGGTTCGGCGCCGTATAGGTGCACAGCTTGCGGATCAGCGTGCCCTGCGTCATTTCCTTCAGGCCCAGTGTGGCGACGATTCGGTCGATGTTCGCCTTCTCACCGACGATGAGTTGCCGGTCGATCTGGCCAGCCGGCCGGATCAGGCATTTCTCGTACAATGCCAGATCATCGGCGCAATACAGCTCCTGCAACTGGTCGTCGAGGTCGGTGAAGCGCGGCTCGAAACGAAGTCCGAACCAGTGCAGGATGGCGAAGTTGGCCTTGTTGATGCTGTGCATGTCGCCGGTGATCGCGCTCGGCACGATGTCCGACGTGTTGCGGTACCAGATGTCGAACACGTGGTGAGCCTCGTACTCGTGTGCGCCTATCAGGTAGCCGTTCAACGGCACGTGATTGCACAGCAGCGTGTAGGCGACGACGCCCTTGCCGCGGCCGAAATATTTGCGCGAGTAGCGCGCCTTCACAGTTGGTCGCTCGACGCCGAATTTCTGCCCATCAACGGCACCGTACAACGAATCGAGGTCGAACGAGTAATGCGGGAAGATCGGCAGTGCGGCGATGGCGTTGCTGATGCAATCGTTGGCCACATGTAGCGTCGCCTGGCGCAGGTACTGCTGGTAGGTACTCTCCAGGACGTGGTACGGGATGTCGCTGGTACGTGCCATAACCTGGTTGCCGTGGTTCATGGCTTGGGCAATGATCACCGCCATCAGACTGTCGGCGTCGGCTACCTTCTTCGCATAGCGTGGCTGCAATGGTGTCAGCGCCGACAGGAACTGGCACTGGCCGTTGACGAAGCGAAACACGTCGGCGACATCGCAGTATGGCAGTTGCTCGTAGAGAGCTTGCTCGCGCGCCTTCTGGTTCTCCCCCTTGGGCTTGCGCCAGGTCAGTCTCTGCGTGTCCTTGTCGTATTCCAGGTGCGTCAGCTTGCCCTGTTTCAGCTCGCGATTGAACGCCACCCATTGCGCACGCAACTCGGCCGCCAGTGCATCGAGCTGGGCACTGACCGGCTGCCGCAGGAAGGGGATGTCCATCTGCGCGAGCACGGCGGCTTTCTCGTCCATCGAAACCAACTCGTCGGACAAATGCCGGTGCTGCAAGCTGTCGTCAATGTAGAGCTCGCCCGCCTGGAAGCGTTTCCTGACCTGACGGTAAAGCCAGAATTCGTAACGATCGGCATGCAGGCCTGTCGGCGTGCCTTCGGCATCGAACATCAGCAGGTACGGACGCAAGCGTTTCGGCAGCGTTGCCGCCGGACATTCGTCGAGTGGCCGTTGTGATAGGCGCTGCTGCTTGGCGAACACGCTCTTGGCCCAAGTCAGCGCCGCGAGCCATGGGTTATCGGGGGCCGTGCCGGCGAAGTCGAGCGCGACGTACAGCGGCCGTAGATGGCGTCGAATGCGTTCGGCCAGGCCGTCCACCGCCTGCCAGTGCAGCGCCAGTTTGTTCAGTGGCTTGACGCTCATGCGCTGCGCCGTGTTTTGCAGCAATTCCCTGGACATGATTTTGTAGGCGCGTTGGCGCACCTCGCCGAACGGCGTCGGATCGGCCACGCTGTCGTCCACGTACAGCGACAGCAGGCGGCCAACCTGCGGCGTTTCCTGATGGCGTCGCAGCTGTTCGGCGACAAAGGACTGTTTCGCACCCGTGCGGCTCTCGTCCTCAAGTTTTTTCATGTGGAAGGCCATCGCGTCGACCAGGTTGTCGGTGAGCTGCCGGTAACGTACCCAGGCATAGCACAGCAGGTAGAGCCGGGTCTGCTCCGCCTTCAGGTGGCGCAGGTCATGGACGGTATAGAAGTTCGCCAGGCTCGCGTAGTACAGCAGGTTCTGCTGCGAGATGCCGAGCTTGGGCAGCAGCGCCTTGGCGATCCCGTGCAAGGACTTCAGCGTGGCGCGCTTCTCGCGCTCCCCTGCCATCTGACGCCAGCCGAAATCTTTAGCGTCCTGCTTGAGCGCTGCCAGTTGAGACAGGGTGTCGTCACGCACCAGGAGCTGGCCCAGCGCAGCTTTGGCCGATTCGTCCAACACTTCTGCCAGCAAGCCGCCCAAGCGCCTGCGTTCGGTGGACAGGGCTTCACTGACCAGCTCTTGTAAGGTGGTGTGGCCGGGCCGGATGATTTTGTGCTCGCTGAGCCAAACGATCAGTTCGGCGGCCACGAATCCTGGCATTACGTCGCGCCGCACGATCTGTTCAGCCTGCTGTGCCAGTTGCGGCAGGAAGCTAGCCGCCCACGACCGGTAGCCGAACAGTTCGGCGATCTGACCCCTCTGGCTGTAGTGCTCATGCTTGGTGATCGCCTTGCGTTCGAACGCTTCGCCGTGGAAATAGCGACTCAGCACGAAGGCGCAATCGTCCTCGACCTCATGCCAATCGAAGCGGAAGAAAGCATGCTTGGCCTTGAAGTAGCCGATCTGCAAGACGCAATAGACTTGGGCCTGCAGGCTAGGCCGGCTGCTGGCGAACGCCAGTTCAGATTCGGTCAACGCCAGGTATTCCAGCCGCTGAGCATCGTCGAAGTCCGGTAGGCCGTACAAGGCTTCCTGCTCTGCGTCAGAAAAGACGGTGAGTAGCTTATTCTTGTTGCTCATCGACCGTCCTTCCCGCACCACGCCAACCTGCTCGCGTCAATGTTTCGATCAACGTAGTGCGCTTGACATTGAAGTTGCGGCACACCGCCGCCTTAGACATGCCGCCATCGAGCGCGGCGACGATGGCGTCCAGCTTCTCACCAGTGATCGCCTGCGGCCGGCCGCCGATCCGGCCGCGTTTGCGTGCGGCGGCCAAGCCCGCGACGACGCGCTCCTGAATCAAGGCGCGCTCGTACTGCGCGAGCGCACCGAACACCTGGAACAGGAATTCGCCCGAGGGCGTCGTAGTGTCCAGGTTCTCTGTCAGCGAGCGGAACGCCACCCGCTTGTCCTTGAGCGAAGTCACAATGGCGAGCAGGTGCGACAGCGAGCGACCGAGCCGGTCGAGTTTCCACACCACCAGCACATCGCCGGCTCGAACGAACTCAAGCGCCCGCGCCAAGCCGGCACGGTCATCCTTCGCGCCAGAGGCACGATCCTCAAACAGGTGACGCGGATCGACGCCGGCGGCGAGCAGCGCGTCGCGCTGCAAGTCCGTGCTCTGGCGGTCGGAGTCCGACGACACGCGCATGTAGCCAACCAACATAGGCGGATAACCATCAAAAACAGGTTTCCGCATAATAGTGAATAGCGATAGAGTTTTCCGTACATTTTTGAGGGGGTGTTGCACAGGTAGCACAGCGGCGGCTGACAGCCTGTCGCAAAACAAATGTTTTACGACACCTCCTTGAGGTTGCCGCGTTTACATCATTACCTGAACAGGTATAAAATTCCGTCATGACAAACAAAGAAAAACCGCTCGAATGGATCGCGAGCAGCCACAAGGATTTGATGGCGTTGCCGTCCGACGTGCGTCGCCGTTTCGGTTACGCGCTCTCGTTGGCGCAGATAGGCGATCAGGATGACGCAGCAAAGGTGCTCAAGGGGTTCGGTGGTGCCGGCGTGCTGGAGGTCGTCGAAGACGATGCCGGCGGCACCTATCGAGCGGTATACACGGTCAAGTTTGCGGAAGCGGTGTTCGTCCTGCACTGCTTCCAGAAGAAGAGCAAGAGCGGAATCGCCACGCCAAAGGCCGACATGGACATCATCCGCGCTCGGCTGAAGGTGGCCGAGGTATTGGCACAGGAGCTACGAAATGCAAAAACGAATCATTGAAGGCGTCGAGGTTCAGCGCAGCTCGGGCAACGTCTTTGCCGACCTTGGACTGCCTGACGCTGAAAAGCTCAAGATCAAGACCGGCCTGGTGGTCGAGATCAGGAGGGCCATGCGCGCCCTTGGGCTGACTCAACAAGCGGCGGCCAAACGCATGGGCATCCCGCAACCGAAGGTGTCGGGCATGATGCGCGGCGACTTCACCAATCTATCCGAACGCAAGCTGATGGATTGTCTGAATCGCCTCGGCTACGACATCGAAATCAAGGTACGGCCAGCAGCCGAGCCGATCGGGCATCTAACGCTCGCAACCGCTTAATCGGAGCTCTCCTGATGGCAGCCCGCATCACCGACGACGAATGGGACGAACTGACTCCCGAGAATTTCGATACCACGGCACTGCTGCGTGCAGTCGATGCCGTGGACGTGCTGCGCGGCGATTTGAATGACAGCGCAGACGGCGCACCTCCGCAACTGCGCACCGACCTGTTGAAGCTGCATCAACTGGCAATGGCCGCGTTCAACGAGGGATCACGCAGCCGAGTGGCTGAGCTATTTGATCTCGCCGTGGATCTTCAGGATCAGGTTGATCATCTGATGACCTCGCTGGAACAAGTGCAAGAAACCCTGTCCCGGTTGACGGCGCTCTACCCAGAAAGCCTGTCCTGAATGTTCTTGGAGACAACCACATCATGAGCCGCAGCCGCCGCAAAACGCCCATCGTTGGGCACACGACCTGCCGTAGCGAGCGCGAGGACAAGAAACTCTGGCATCAGCGCTGGCGAACCCACGAGCGCACCGCGCTGGCCAGCGCGTCGCCGGAAGCTCTATGCGCCCATCTGCCTCTACTGGAAAACCAGGTCAGCAACGTCTGGTCGATGGGTAAGGATGGCCGCTCCTACTGGCCCATCAAGCGCCAGGCCGCCACGGCGGATCGCATTGCCAACCACAAGGGACGCAATCCGCAAGAGCGCGCCTCCCTGAAAAAGCGTCTGCTGCGCAAGTGGATGAGCAAATGAACCTGTCCACCATCGAGGCGCTGGCTATCGCTTGGGCGCGAATCGCTGAAGAAGCAGAACTCCCAGCCGGCTACGAGGGCACGGCGACGCCAGAGGCGCATCGGGCCTGCGAGGTGATCCAGGAGCGGATTCGAGAGCACGTCGTCGCCACCAATGACATGCGGCTGTTCGGCCTGCTGCACCTGCTTGGGCAGGCGTCGCTGCGCATGGAGCAAGCGCTGTGGCCGGAAGAATATGCGCGGATGACCCGCGAGGTCGAGGAAGCTCTCCGAGAGGCCGACGACCCCAACGCCAAGTCGTACACCCACGAAGAAGTCATGCAGGCGATGCAGGAACGCATCGACCGAGCGCGAGACAAAGCCATGTTGATCGGCTGACGGAAATTTCGGCGGTTCCGGCTGATCCAAGAATCTTGGCGTGACCTTACCTCCGCTCTACCGCTGGGTGCCAGCCTCGGCGCACGCCTAACCACCCAACTCAGAAAGGAAAATAAGTTGGTAAAACGCATTCCCGTATCCGAGCTTCGTCTCGGCATGTACATCCACAAGCTCGCCGGCTCTTGGGTTCGACACCCATTCTGGCGCGGCAGCTTCCTGCTGACCGAGCCTCAGGATCTCTCTGCCATTCGAGAATGTGGCGTCGGGGAGGTCTGGGTCGACTTGGCCAAAAGCCAAGTCGACCCAGAGAGCCCAGAGAGCCCAGAGAGCCCAGAGAGCCCAGAGCCCAGAGCCCAGAGCCCAGAGCCCAGAGCCCAGAGAATTGTCGGAGGAGCAATCTCTGCCGTCTAGTCCACTAAGCAAGAAAAGTGACGGCGCAACCTCAATGGAGAGCGAAATGTGTTATGCACGGAAACTCTGTCTTGCGGCCAAGTCCCAAGTCATGGACATGTTCCAGGAAGCCCGGCTTGGCAAGGCCGTCGACCCAAGCACGACGTTGCCGCTGGTCGGAGAAATCGCTGCCTCGGTGCTGCGCCAACCTCATGCCCTCATCAGCGTCGCACGCATCAAAACGCACGACGATTACACCTACCTGCACTCGGTTGCCGTCTGCGCCCTGATGCTATCGCTGGCCCGGCATCTCGATCTAGACGAGGAGCAAACGCGCCTGGCTGGCATCGGCGGACTGATGCACGACCTAGGCAAGGCCGCGATGCCGCTGGAAGTGCTTAACAAACCAGGCAAGCTCACCGATGCCGAGTTCGCCATCATGAAGCGCCACCCTGTGGAGGGCGCAAAGATGCTGCGCGCAGGCGGGGCCGAGCCCGGGGTGGTGGACATTGCCCTGCACCATCACGAGAAGATCGACGGAACCGGCTACCCGGATCGCTTGGCCGGTGACGCCATTTCACTCCTGGCCCGCATGGGCGCAATCTGCGACGTCTATGATGCCGTGACGTCGGAGCGAGCCTACAAAAAGCCGTGGGACCCGTCCGCGGCGATGCGGCAGATGGCCAAGTGGGAGGGCCATTTCGACAAACGCATCTTCCACGCCTTCGTCAAGGCCGTGGGCATCTACCCCGTCGGCTCCTTGGTTCGCCTGTCCTCTCAGCGTCTGGCCGTTGTCGTTGAGCCGGGAATGGAATCACTGCTGACTCCCAAGGTTCGCGTGTTCTTCTCGCTACGCTCGAGAGAGCCGATCCCGATGCAGACCATCGACCTGGCGGCCACGAGTTGCAAGGACAGTATCACTGGCCCCGAAGACCCGACGCTCTGGAACTTCAAGAACCTCGACGACTTGTGGATGGAATAGCCCCCACAAAACGACGGCCCCGTGAGGGAGCCGTTGAACATCGTCGAGCGATGCCCGTCCAGGGAGGGATGGCCGAGCTCGATTCTCCAGAAGGTAGCTGGTGACACGAGTGTTGAGCCCACCCAACTAGGGTGACGGAAATTTCTGGGGTTCCGGCTTACATCCCCAATAGCCTTCGGGTTTTTCTGCCGCACGGCGTACTCAAGGGCAACATACGCGGGTTCGCTGCGACCTTGGCTGAAGAGCAGCTGGGCCAGGTCGAATGCCGCATTAGCGTCTCCCTCCGCGTACTTCATGGTCAACTTCTGCTCCTGCAGGCTTGGCTTGCGAAGATCAGCTTTGGCCATACCCTTTTCTGGAGTTGGTTCGATGTGCTCAGTAGGCTTTTGTATCGATCCCGGTACCGGCCGGGGGGTGTGCGGTTGCTTTGGGATGGGCCTAGATAGCGTACGATGTGGATCAGGTTCCGGATGTACAAATGCCGCCTTTGGTATGGCCACCACCGGGGGTTGCATGGTGGCCAGGTCCATGTAGATCACTCTCTCCCGTGATAACGGGTGAGGAGTGTCGATCGGTACCCACCTGCTGGCTATCCCGTGATCGATCTTGTACCACTGCTGGGTTAGAGACTTCTCAATCACAGGAACATTTGGGTTCGCAGGGGAGCTGGAGCATCCAGTCAAAGCCAGGCCCAAGGCAAAAACGTAAAACACATTCATCTTTAATCTTCCAGATTGAAGAGAGCAGCGCCAGCGGAGGTAGACGGACACAGCTCCTCAACAAATGTCCGTCCTACTCCCCGGCTCTTGCCAGACTCAAGATCGAAGCCTTGAGCCGGACCGCCCACACTGTCGTTGAATGTCAGCCCTTCTGGTTGCGCTTGAGGGCATCAGTCAGTTGGGTTGGAAGGCTCTTGATCATCAGGGTGCCGGCAGTTTCGTCATATTCGATCTTCGAACCCAAAAGATGAGCTTCAAAACTGATCGAAAGCCCTTCTGCTCGCCCAGTGAATTTGCGGAATTGGTTGAGGGTGCGCTTGTCGGCCGGGATCTCCGGCGACAGACCGTAGTCTTTGTTACGGATGTGGTCGTAGAAGGCTTGCGGCCGATCCTCATCGATCAGCGACGACAGCTCTTCCAGGCTGACTGCCGCGCCTTGCTTCGTCTGGTTGACAGCGTATTCAACGAGGGTACTGACCTTCTCGCGGGCCGATTCCTCAGGGAGGTCTTCACTCTCCACAAAGTCGCTGAATGCCTTTAGCAGAGTCCGTGTTTCACCCGGACCGTCGACACCCTCCATGCAGCCGATGAAATCGCGGAAATATTCCGAAATCCTCTTACCGTTCTTGCCCTTGATGAACGAGATGTACTGCTTCGACTGCTTGTTGTTTTGCCACTCGGAGATGTTGATGCGTGCGGCCAGGTGGAGCTGGCCAACATCGAGGTGTCGCGAGGGTGTGACATCCAGTGTGTCAGTAACTGTGACGCCTTCGCTGTGATGCAACAGCGCAATGCTGAGGTAGTCGGTCATGCCCTGCACATAATGAGCAATGAGAACGTGCCCGCCGGTGGAGAGATTTGACTCTTCCATCAGCTTGGTCAAATGTTCGATCGACACATTCGAGAATTCGAGGAAAGTAGTTTCCTGCTTCAAATATTTGCTGAGCCAGCCACTGAATGGGTGAGCGCCTGATTCTGGATGAAACAAGCCCCAGGCCTTTCCCTGCTTGGCGTTGTAGGCGTCATTCAGATCTGCCATCAGGGTTTCAGTCGTCTGAGACTCTGCCGGCAGTTCGTGGTCAGCAAAAAGGATGACCGCGGGATTGCCGTCGGGTTTTTTGTCGATATGGTGAATGACAATCTGCTTTATAGGCATGGTGGCGCGTCCTGTACTTGGCTGTTCTGGCGTATGAGTTCCGCCAGATCTAGGCCCCGCAATATGCGAGGGCATAATTGATGAGGTTAAGCAGGGATCAAGGCCCGGCGAGCTGCACGAGCAAAGTCAGCAAGATCGGCATGCTGAATCCACTCCTCAATCATCAGTGCAGCGTTGGGAGTCGTTCTTTGAGCCACCAGCAGGCCAGCTTCAGCTGCGTGAATACGCTGAAGCGGATCAAGCTCATAGCCAGTAGCGGCCTCGATCAAGCTGAGCAGCTCGTATGGCTCCTTGGAGAAACTGGCAAACGGATTGATCACAGCACTTGGCTGGTCACTGCTGAATTGCAAGAGAGTGCCCATCACAAGGGGCTGAGGCTCTAGGTTGATCATGGTATTTGGTCGACTCTCGGTCTCTGCCGTCTAATGGCCATCATAACTTGTGATTCGCCAAGGCCCAGCCAGATGCCCCCTCTCAAATTCGTCGTGGCCTTTTGAGTGCTCAACCGCACAGGTTCAGAGTTACTCACGGCTTAGTCCGCTGGCGGCACAAGAGAGCCACGATCAGGAGAATCCCTGCGATTACGAGGATGATGCTGGGTAAAGGAACTCCAAGGATTTGAAAATCTGCAACCATACCCAGCAGAGGTATAAACCGCTGACCTGGGTCTGGGCGGTGCGCTGATAGGTAGGCGCCTACCACCGCAAACCAAACTGAAGCCATCAGGATGGCTGGTTGAAACAAGTTGATGATGAGGCCGGCAACGGCCCCAAGTACCACACCGAACAGAATGTAAGGTGCGAGGATGAGCAGGAATGCAAGTTCCAGGAGAGAGTACATGCAAGAGCCCCAGGTCAGTGCCTCGCTGACTTGGTTTGAGCAAGATCTAACGAGGCTGGTTGATGACCTGTTGCAACATAACGCCGCCAGCCCTTTTGACTAGGGGCGCCTTGACAGTCTAGCGATCGAGGCTTGACTCAATCCCCCATCGTATTAATCAACTGCATGAGGTTTACGGGCTTGGCGCGGGGCATTTCGTCACTGACATACAGATACTTGTGATCGAAGGCCTCCTTCCGGCGACTGCTCTCAAGCTCAATGGACGAGGAGATCCGATTGATACGCGCCTGCTGATTCTTAAGTGCGGCGACATAACCCTCATACTGCACAGCCACCTCATGGATAGAAGTCAGCAAGATCACGCCGTTGTACCACTGCCCCAGGGCAATTTGAGAAGGTACCATCCTCAAGAAACGGAAGCGCCCCCCCCCTTGAAACCCTGCCTGCAGCAGCACCACCGCACAGAAAATGTCCACGAGGCGAAGGGTTGCGGGGAAATGATCACCAAAGGCGCCTTGAGCGTGAACCGCAACGACGGCGTAAAGCACATCAGGGTGAAAACCGGCGAGTTCGGGAAACCAGCTCACCATCTTTTGCGACACGTCTTTAACCCGCTCGGTTTGATCACTGCCATCAAATAGCTCATAGATCAGGTCGCCAGCCAGCTGCTCAAGTACCACAGACGTGGTCGCTGCCTCCACCCTTGTGAGTAGTTCGCCCGATGTTGCTGCCTCGGTTAACTGAGCAACGGCTTTTTCATTCTTCCGGTTGATGATGCTTTCAGCGCGAACTTGGAGTTCGATCGATACGGGAGGCAGGAAAACCTTGTTCTCCAGATCCTTCGACCATGCAAACCTTTCACGATGGTCAATAGCCGGTGGCGCAACGTAATCGGGGAACAAGTCAGAAAGATCGGACTCGGCTAGCCATGGCTCAACTTCGTAATAGGTGTTCTGCAAAGACTGACGATCGGCGTGGCTAACGCGAATAGCCTTACCATCCAAGCCCCAAATTGTTAAGTTTCCGCGCCCCCCTCCACGCAGAATCTCTTGAGAACCGGCGAACAGATTTGGCACAAGATCCAGCTCATGCGGATTGGCTGCAGGTTGGTTCAGCGGGTCAGTGACAGCCCCCGGGGAACGAGCGCCAGGCTTAAGCTGATACACAAGGTCATTACCTTTCGGCACACTCAAAGAGTTATGCCCCTGCGACGACCCCCCCTGTACATATGTACCAGTCAGGGTCATGGCAAGACCTTCTGCGACTTCAATATCGGTCAGAAACAACCGAGGCAAGAAGCTACCGTGTGCTTTGTGGCGGATACCACGACCGATGCACACTCCAGATTCTACATACAGCCAGACTGCCTCATGATCTGGGACCGTGAGCCCGTCCTGGATGAGTTGCGAGAGTGGAATCCAGCATTGGGGAATGAGGGTCTCGCGAAGGTAGGTGTCGATGGCATCATCGGAGCCAGCATCAAACAAGCCATTTGGATTGATGATCGCTTCTTTGAAGCGCGAAGAGAGAATGGCGTCGTAGAGCACAGTGAACGTGCCCCAGTGGAAAGCTGCGACTTTATGCTTAACGCACAGCTCAAAGCTCGGGGCCCCGTTACGGAAGAATCGCAGCTGCTCATCATGCCACTTGGGCGTCGACACACCTATGTCCTGCGCCAAGTGCGAACTTGCTGCAACCCCGCGAGCCTTCAGCCTAGCAGAGCGCAAAGCTTCAACAGTGAACTGGTCGATACTAAGCCCATACAATCGAGCCCGGCCTGCGCGCAGCCATGCTTCAACAAAGGGAATGTTCGCGACCTTTACCAATCCATCCGCTGCGACAAGCCGAATATCGAACCGGGTGATCGGGGCCGCCGGCGCAGGAATCACGTCTTCAGCAGCTTTAATCACTTCATGAAAGTCGTTGTAGCCGAAAACCTTGGCAACCAGCTCACGCATGCGGTCAGGGTTCTTATGATCAATGAGATCAAGCCCGCGGAACAGACGTTTCGCGATGCCTTTGAATTCTTGGATATCGGTTTTCTGAAATGGGATACGGGTCATCACAATCGCCTTGAAGGTTACGCCTGGCCAATGCCTAGACGTGAAGGTATGCGCGATGAACGATGGTTGCTGGCTGACCTGTGGTGTGCGCAAAACCGACTTCAGGGTGTGACGTGTATCAGTAACTCGTTGCACAGCTGATGAAGCTCTTTATCCCGAGGTAACACGTACCAAGCCACGCCAGCGGCCCATTTCGAGACCCGGAAATCATAGGGCATCAGAAAACAGCTTGGCAAGATGATTTTTGGTTGAGTGCTTTTTGCTGGCTTCGTGAAGGTGGCTGAACCAAGTCGGACCTATATGAAAATTTTCGCCCTGCTGGCCATAAAAAACCGACGGCATTTTATCGGCTTGCCTACCTTGGGAGCTCGCGGAAAAAATCATTTTTTGCACCGAAATGAGGCGATCTGCTTACTATTTTCGCGGCAGACGGCCACTTGAATTTTGCGCCTTGGTTTTGGGTTGTATCCCTCAACAGCTGTGAAATGATTCGATCCGGAGTGTCATTTATAACAGCTTGAGGTTGTCATGTACCCAACCCGTCAGTCAGGTTTTTCACTTTTAGAACTGGCCGTTAGCATCGCGATTATGGCAATGATGGCTGCTGCTACCGTGCCTTCGTTTATGGAAAACATAAACGAAAAGCGAGCGGACCTGACTGCGCAAGAGACTCAGACCATCCTTGATGCGGCTCGCACCTATCGAGGGGAAAAAGGCTCCTGGCCAGGGGCAAGTCTCTGCGCTAACGCAATCACGGTACTAAAAGGAACCACGCCCCCTTATCTCGCTGGTGTATCAACCGTAAACAAGTACAACTCTCCCATAACGACCTCATGCACAGCCAACACCTTCAGCGTTGACCAGAACACCATCGCGGATTGGGACGGTGTCGTAGCTAATAATCTGCCCGGGACAACGGTCGTCTCATCAAGCACTCACCTCATCCGCAGCACAGTCGGTGTTCCAGGGAGTGAAGCGGCACTAAGCGAAAAGCTCTCTCGAACAGCCCAAGCCAATGCTGAGTTGAACCGGATGCGAACCACATTGTTGATGGGCAACAACAACATCACAGAGGTCAACAACGTCGATACGGTCTCTGTGACTGCTAGTGGGGGGATATCGGCCCAGACGATGAATTCATCGGGTCGAACGACAGTTGGTGACCTCGCCATCTCCGGCACTAACACCGAATCCGCCGCGTGCTCCCCGAATGGCCTAGTGAGCAGATCTGCAGCCGGCACACCGCTCTATTGCACCAGTGGCAAATGGGTCAAGCAGGTTGCATACAACCCGGGCAATGTCAGCGCTGGACAGGGATGCGGCGACTTTGCCAAGGGATCAATTGCATTCGACTCTTCAGGAAAGATGTTCGTCTGCAAGTGAGTGGATTAGTCCCTCAACGGACCAGGCGTGCAATCAAAGCGAAGCTCCGCACTGACATCAGTTCTAACAGCGGAGTTTAACTCCTCCGTCTTTGGCAATTCGTGCACAGCAGTATTCCATCGAAAGCCGTACCTCAATTACCCAGTGGCGCTGATCATGACCGACCCGTTACCGATAGAAAGCTGCCTATTGGGCAGTCAATTACAAGCCACTTTGCGTCAAATCCAACGTAGTGAACATAGGTCAAAGGTATCTCGGCGTTCGCTGCAAAAAAGGATGCGCTCCCTAAGAGGCAGTATTACTGCCGCCGTGGCTCTTTTTGCTGCTGCAATTGTGCCATGGTCACAAGCATCTACCTGGGCTCCGATCCGGACAACGTCTGGCCCGTCAGGCTGGGAGTCCGTGGTATGTGACAACGCTACCAATGGATGGCGTTCTTGCGAAATGGGCCTGAAAGTTGAACTCGTAGCCAACCCAGCTTCTATTGCAGCTACAGGAGAGGTCACCACCATTACTGCCACTGTCACTGACTATTTCGGCGGCAACGTAGGAGCAGGTACCAACCTAGCGTGGAGCACAACGAGTGGCACTCTCGGAGCTTCTCAAACGGCGACAGATGTAAATGGTCAGACAAGCGTAACTCTGCGCTCATCGAACGTTATTGGCGGTGCAACAGTCACTGCGGCAACCGTAACCAATGAGGGGCAAGGTTCATTGTATGTCCCATTCACAGATGCTTGGGCGGCGATAGCTCCCATCTACACGGGATGGGCCAACTATGACAGCCCTTACAGCTGCTCGGGCTGGACACCGGATCCAAGCACTGTTCCAGCAGGCAGCGCTTTTACGCAGTCACAAAATTGCTATCAAAATCAGATTGCTTATCGACAGGATCGACAGCAGAGCCTAGTAACCGGTCAGATCGTGAACGTTGGGGGGCCAGTACCAGCGTACCAAACAATCCTCATAACGCAGCAGCAGGCAGCAATCGGCACGCAGGCGCCTGCGACGCCGCCCCCTCCCGCAGCAGCGACTTGCGAATGGGTCGGGCAGAAGAACAATAACGATATGTACAGCCGTAAGGGATGGACGTATCTCACCAATAACAATACCTGGCTGCTTTACGATGTAGGGCCCACCGGTGTCGGGGCAAGTGCGGGTAAGAACTGGCGTGGTCCCGTCGACTACAACGGCTATAGGTACACCGTAGGAGCCAAGGCAGGAACGATGACTGCGGGTCGAAACTTTGAGTACGACCTTTATCAAATGTGCAAGGCTCCCTTATAAACTTGCACCGACTGGAGCGGGCAGAAAACCTCCGCTCACTCCGTGTGACTCGAACGATGGGTCATTTCACCTAACGTCATAGCCCACGTAGCCCAATTGATCTGCAAGGCCCTGCGTCTATAAGCCAAGTCTGCGGCGCAGCCATGGCGCTCGCTTGTCTGAAATCCCCTGGTCGGAATTGACTGAAACAAGGGGCCGGGATCTATACTGTGCATCCATACAGCATCGTGATTTCATTCCGTGATCATTACTAGCCTGCGCCAACTCACAGCTTCCGAAGTCCCTGGCCTGATTTGTGTTCTGTCAGGCAGGTTCTCCGGTGGGTTCCCGAGCCCTGCCGCGGACCACTACGAGCCGCCTATTTCCCTTGACGAGCTTGTTGATCTGCGAGCACCCCATGTATGGCTTGGGGAGGCAGAGGGTGTGTCGATGCTGCCGTGCGGCATTGTTTCTGGCAGCCGGTTGATAATTGATAGAGCTAGGACACCAAAAATTGGCGATGTCGTGGTTGCTTATATATGCAATCAGCCTGTAGTGAAGCGGCTGGACAAATCTCAAAATGGATCGTGGGTTCTGAGTTCTGACAATCCAGAATACCCACCAATTGAAGGTTCCGAGGAGATAGAGGTTTTTGGAGTTGTAACATGGAGCCTGACCCATCATGCGTCATGACAAACCTACCTACGCGCTTATTGATTGCAACCGTTTTTACTGCTCATGCGAAAGACTATTTCGACCAGACTTAAGAAACACTCCAATAGTAACGTTGTCAAATAATGACGGTTGCATAATTGCGCTCACTGATGAAGCAAAAGCGCTAGGACTTAGGATGGGTGACCCCTACTTTAAGATCAAAGACTTCTTGAGAGATAACGGAGTTGTAGCATTTTCTAGCAACTACGCTTTGTACGGCGACATCAGCTCAAGAGTTCAGCAAACCATTGAAAGTATGGTCCCGCGGGCGGAAGTTTACTCAATAGATAAGAATAAGTTGCATACTGTGGACGCCCAAACGTAGATCTTGTCCCCATGGACATTGACGCTTGCTCTTACAGAGATTCCACTTGCCTACCGTCGAACACATTCACTTCAGTCCGCATGACCTTTCTGTCAAAGACCGCCTGATTACCTACTCGCTGAATAGCTCCCGTGTAGTGATCGAAGGTCTACCACAAATATTCTGGGAAGACGGCTTGCCTTGGAGAGAAGCCAATCTCTGGGCTATGGAGAGAGTCACCAATGGTGAGGCACTCCTTAAGACCGTTTCTAGCAACCTGAATGGGCTGTTGAACTACGCGAAGTTTTTGGAGAGTCGCGGGCTTCAGTGGTTTGAGTTTCCGTCTCGAAAGGCTGATCGATGTCTTGTTCAGTACCGTGGGGCGCTTATCAAGGCTCGCGATGCTGGTCATATCAGTCCCGCTACGGCCTCCGAATACATGCGTAATTGCATCAGTTTCTACAGGTGGGTTAGGAGGCGTGGCCTTCTAAGCCCGTTATTGCCGCTGTGGAAAGACAAGCGCTATTTCATCAAATACTTTGACCAGGTCGGCTTCGAGCGGACGCTAGCTGGCACCACCACCGATCTTGGTATTCCAAACCGAAAACGCATTGGGGTCACTTTGGAAGGTGGGCTATTTCCAGTCTCTGCGGTTGATCGAGACACCATTCTTGATTTCGCAAAACAGAGCGCCTCACCCGAGCTTTACCTGATGTTGGCTTTAGGTTTCTTCACGGGTATGCGACTGGGAACGATCTGTGACCTTCGTATCGATACGTTGGAGCGTGCCCTACATGATCCGTCTGCTAAAGGTCTGCTTCTGCTATCCGTAGGGCCAGGTGCGTCCCCGCCCGTGCATACCAAATTTGGAGTAACTGGCCAGGTATGGATTCCCGAAGCTTTGTGTTCAGAAGTCTTGGAGTACGCCAAGGGTCTTCGCAGGTTGACTCGCGAGGCACTTGCTGCTGGCGAGCATCAAGACTTGGTGTTCTTGACACGTTTCGGAAACCCTTTTGGACGTCGCAACAGTGATCAATCTTCGGCCATAAACGTTGAGATGTCATCGCTTAGAAAATTAGGCATCGCGTCGGGCATCAAAACGCTCAGGAAGTTTCGCTTCCACCAATCCCGATGCACCTTTGGAACTGAGTTAGCTAGGCTCGCTTTAGCAAATTGCACTGATGTGGCGATAGTGATTGCTACTGTCAGCAATGCATTGCTTCACGGTCGAAATTCGGAGGCTACCACCTTCAAATACATCAAATTTGTGCAAGCCGCACCTGCTAAGCAGGCCATTGCGAACAGCTTCATGACTGCGTTTACAGGGATTTCTTCAATGCAGGGAGCAAGCGATGAATAATCTGACGTTTTCAGACCTGACGTTTCCAATGCTTGAGTACGCGAAAAATCAGACGCCCTGGGATATGGCACCACTTTTATACAACGGTGGTGCTAAGGCAAAAGTGAAGACTGTACGCAGTGAAATCACATCAGGTGCTTTGGGTGATCCCTTGCTGGAGCGGGTAGAACTTGTGAAAGGGCTCCATGATTGTTTGACCGATGATCTTGCCGGCGGAGGAAGCCGCTTTTCGGCGAATAACAAGATCGGTGCGTTGAGGAAGTTTTTTCAGTGGGTGGATCAACGCGGGCGTCCGTTGAGTGTTGATTCGGTCGCGGAAGCATACCTGGGGTGGGCTGAGCATCTTCTACAGCGTCACCGCGTGGAAGAATATCTAACCGCCGGATCGTTATACGACACGGCAAGTTTAACCGCGACAATGCTCGACCGAGTTCTGGGTCGAAGCTCGACGCTTCTCTACAGCACCCGAATTCGCAAACCAAGAGGCAACGGAAGGGCAGGTAATGGGAGTACTGGTAAGCAAAGCTTAGAAGATAGCTTTTTATTCGGTCAATTCATTGCCGACCTCTGTATGGCCCTTACCTATGAAGTCGTGACGGGGCCACTTCCCATCCAAGTAGAATTGCGGTCGGGTTCCACGCTACCTATCTGGTGCCGCCTGCGCGATACAGAGAAGGATGCGTCACGAGGGATTCGACCTCGAACCAAATTCCAGATTGCGGACATCCTACGAAACCGCGAACTTCGGAACTCTGACGTTTCAATCGAGACTCGATACCCGGCAGTGAACCTACGAATTGAAGCCGAACTGCTTATGTTCATAGCACAAACTGGCATGAATTTGTCACAGGCGCATCAGCTTCGAATCGACCAATACCATTACACGAGTCATCTTGACGGTTACCAAGTCAGGTCTTACAAAAAGCGCCGCCAGGGTGAAGTGCTGTTTGAAGTGTTCTCAAGCTACAAGCAGTGGTTCGAACGCTACATCGAGTGGCGAAACACGTGGTTTCCAGACGATCTAGAGGGACTTCTTTTCCCTCTCGTCCGTCTTGGGGGACGTCTCGTTCTAGAAGCTCCCCAGTTCACAGCTATCACGCGCCTCTGCACATATTCCGGTATTCAATTCGTTCGGCCTCGTAAGCTCCGGGGTGCGCGTATCAACTGGCTGTTACGTGAGTCGCAACGCCCCGAACTTGTGGCAGAAATCGCACAGCACACCGCTGAAACTTTGATTCGTGTTTACGCCGAGCCCAATCCGCAAATTGCTATGATTGAAATCAGTCGATTTCACCGGCAAACAGATCCCGTCGTTTGCTCGCCTGCTCCAGGTACTTGTGTGGCGCCGGTTCCAGAATCGGTCGTGGATGCTCCAACTAATGCTCCTGATCCCGATTGTATTAATGCAGCGGGTTGCCTTTTCTGCGTCAATCATCGGGATATTGAAAGCGAGGATCACGTCTGGTCTCTAAGTAGTTTGCGAATGCTCAAGAGCTTGGAGCTAGTTAGGTATCGTCCGGCGTGCACGGACAGATCTGAAGAGGCTGATCATCCAGCGATGCTTGCGGTCGAGCGTCTGAGTGCGAAGCTACGGTTCTTTCATGAAAGTAGCGAGGTGCGTCGGCTATGGGTTGAAGAGGCACTGGCTCGCATAGCTGAGGAGGACTATCACCCAGCTTGGGACGGATTTATTCGACTTGCGGAAGTTACAGCGGGGCTTTCCCTATGAATATGCTCTCGACATTAGGGCTTTCTATCGAGTCGCCTCTCGCCGTTCCTGGGGCATCGAATTACCGTCCAGAGAGCTGGCCTCCGCCGCCTGATTGGCCAGTCGTAATTGATGCGCTGGGTAACGTCGTAAGCCGCTGGGGCGATCCAATTTGGAGGCTTGATCCATGGGCCAAGAAGGCAGTGACCCTGAATTTTGGTGATGGACCAGCTAAAAAATCAGCGGCGCCAATCAGCTCAACGAACGCAAATTTGCTTCGAGTCATCACAGGCTGGTGGCTATACGGGCCGTACGGCGCTCGTGGCTACAGATCTCTTAAAACGCGTTTCGATCAGATGCGACGGCTGTTTGTTCTTTGCGAAGAGGCAGGAATCCTTGCCAGCGAACTAAGCCATTTTCCAAGCGTATGCCAACGGATACCTGCCTTTCTTTCTAGCTCAAGAAAAACCGAGTTTCTTTCGTTAATGCATGAGCTTTACGCGTCCAGAGATTCCGTAGGGTTTACGCTGCTGGATCCAGGCTCTCTAACCCGCCTGGCTGCGCTTTTTCCAACTCACCATACAACTCAAACACCTTACATTCCTCCACGCATTTGGCGCTATCAAGTGACTAGGCTGCGAGAGTGCCTTGATAACTTCCTATCCCATCGAGAACAGGTTGAAGCTTGTTACCGGTTCTGCTTCGCGGCTTACGAACATAACCAGAGGGTTTCGGAGAGAACGGCGTGCGTAAATGCCCCGCCTTTTTGCGGCTATAACATGCAGTTGTCAGGCACTAAAACGGGGCTTCGTTTTCTCGGCGCGTTTGCGGATACCGCGAAACGCTTCGGCATCTTTGAGCTACTTGAACGTTGGGTAGGGCGCAGTGGTGACTTGCAAGTAAGAGCGCTGACTAGCTATCTGAAACTGGTCAACGGCGTGGGATTGGCTTACATCCTTAACTTCAGTCTCATGCGGGTCGAGGAAGCATGGAATCTTCGAGCCGGGTGCCTTGACATCGAGCACGACAAGAGCTTCGGTGACATTTTTTTGTTACGTGGGCAGACGACAAAAACGCTCTCTGATAGGGACGCCATTTGGGTCACATCCCCATCTGTGGCGGTCGCCGTGAAGGCGATGGAGGTTATTTCTCTGTTTCGCTCACTACACGCACCTCACGAAGCCGAGAGAGTTCTCGCCGGGCGTTACTTGACCGATTTTTCTTACGAGCCCTGGAGTTCGTTGCGCAATAAAGGTAATCACTCACTGAGGCCGAGCATCCAGTCATATTCCGACTTTTTGGGGCGGTACGGGAAGCTCTTCGACTTAGAACGTTTGCGTATCACGACTGAGGATTTGAAATTAGCCCGGCTAGCTACCCCTTCATTGCCGGAGGAGTATCAAGCGGGCGCTGTGTGGCCGTTGGCTTGGCATCAGCTGCGTAGAACTGGGGCAGTGAACATGCAAGCTTCCGGGCTCGTAAGTGATGCTTCGCTTCAGTACCAGCTCAAGCACGTCACACGAGCGATGAGCCTTTACTACGGACAAAATCACTCGCGGATGCGTCTAGAGGAAAAGGCTCACACTCTGTACGTTCGCACAATGTACGAGACGCTTGGGAGAGAGTTACAGCAGCTTACGAGTGAGCGTTTTATCAGTCCCCATGGAGACAAACGAAAGGCTGAGATTGTTCGGCTGATTTCGCCAGAGGATGCGAAGAAGATGATTGGTTTGGCAAAGAAAGGCGCAGTCGCCTGTCGCCCGATCATTCTTGGCGTTTGTGCGAGTCGAGAGCCTTGTCCGTACGGCGGAATTGACAACATTGCCCATTGCGGCGGCGGTGATTCAGTGGATGCAAAACCTTGCCCTGATGTGCTGTATGACTCAGAAAGATTGGGTACGTTGGATGATCTTGAACATGTACTCAAAGAACGGCTTGCTACTGCTCAGGATGGGAGTCCGCTAATGGAATCGTTAATGGCTCAACAGCGAAGCGTAGAAAGCTTTCGTCGTGTCGTAAGGAGCGCAGATGGACGTTAAACTCCCTGCTCGCCGCAGCGCGGCGGATCAATATCGTGATGCTTTTGAGCGCCTGAAACTCAATAGGCCACAGCTTCTACCTAAGGGGACACCGGTCACTCAGAACAACGTGGCCAAAGAGGCCGGGAGCGACCCGTCGGCGCTTAAGAAATCACGTTTCCCGAGTCTCATCGCAGAGATAAAGACCTACGTGGAACAACATGCGGAGGAGCGACCTCCTTCGTTGAACAAGGTAAATCTTCTCGCTCGGCAGAAAAGCCGCGCCCTGCGTGATCGGATTGAGCAAGTTGTCCGGCAGCGCGATCAACTCGCAAGCTTATTGAGCGAAGCAGATGCAAAAATCGTTGAGCTGTATGACCGTATCGCTGAGCTTGAGCGGCAGTTGCCTGCGTCAAATATAATTTCGTTGGATCCGCGCGGGTCGAGAAAGCTTTGAGATAACAGCGCTTAGGGGGGTGTACCTCAAGCTTGACTAGTGACCACATCGCGATGTTAGGAGAGTTGGCATAACTAAAATTGTGGTACGGTCCTACGCTGCTGCATAAAGGGTGCATGGAGCGCTCACCTCAACAGAGAGGGAGCGCCATCATGCAAGTAGGTGTTTATGGATGACGGGATTGCCACCGCGTGAAAATTCTCTCGTATAACCCGGGCCATGATGGCGCCATTGTACTGCTTCAAGATGGACATTTGATAATGTCTATCGAAGCGGAAAAAAATTCGAACTATCGGTATTCATCACTTGCTATTCCGGATGTTTTGGATGCGATCGGTGAGCTAGAAGACATCCCTGATGTCATTTGTGCCGGGGGGTGGTGGCCTCGTGATCATGATGAGTATCTATATGGCTCCAAAACGAATGTCGGATATCGTGGTGTATCCGATAACGATGTCATCGTAAGCCAAAGACGTTTCCTAAAACGAGATGTGAAGTACTTTTCATCCTCACACGAGCGCGCACACTTACTTTGCGCCTTTGGCATGTCTGCTTTCCCAAAAGGAACTCCTTGCTATGCCTTAGTGTGGGAGGGCGGCATCGGTGCTTTTTACGAGATTGATTCAGAACTGAACATCACACTGGTTGCCGACGTTCTAGGTCAGCCGGGTAATCGATACGGTCTGCTCTATGGCCTAGCCGATCCGACCTTTCCAAAAAATGGAGCGTATCCCCGGAACTCAGATGCGGGGAAACTCATGGCGCTGGCATCATATTCGAATCGGAGCACGCCTTCCGTTGAAGAGAAGAAGTTGCTTAATTTTCTATTAAGTGGCCCGTACCAAGCACTCGACTCTTACGAGGGCATTGAAAGCGCGCCTCACTTCAATGTCGGCCTGGAAGACCATGAGTTTAGAAACTTTGCAGGAATTTATAGCGATGCGATATTCGATATCTTCTATCGGTTCGCGAAAAAACATTTGAAAAAGAAGCTTCCACTAGTTATTTCCGGTGGATGCGGGTTGAATTGCGACTGGAACACGAAATGGAAGGAGACTGATCTTTTTTCGGAGATATTCGTGCCTCCGGTCGCCAACGATTCTGGCTCCGCCATAGGCACGGCCGTCGATGCGCAGTTCCGCTTTACTGGTAATCCTAAGATCGAATGGGATGTCTATGCTGGGTTGGCGTTTGGTACGCTCGGCGCATTCAATGCTGATAGATATGACATCCGAAATGTCGATTCCGCTGCAATCGCCGATATGCTGGCGAGCGACCTCATCCTCGGATGGGTAAGCGGCCGATACGAGATCGGCCCACGCGCACTTGGCAACAGGTCCATCTTGGCTGCCCCGTTCCGAGATAGCACTCGAATCCGACTGAACGAGATCAAGCAGCGCGAACAGTTCCGTCCGATTGCACCTGTATGCCTCCAGGATGATGCTGAGAGATGGTTCGGATGCACACACGAAAGTCCGCACATGCTTTTCACTCATCGTGCAACGACGAAAGCTCTAGCAGCCGTCACGCATGTGAACGGGACGGCCCGTATCCAGACCGTCACCTCTAAAACCAACAAAAGACTTTATGACTTGCTTGTTGCGTTTAAAAATCGCACTGGGTACGGAGTGTTGTGTAACACGTCCCTAAATTTCAACGGGAAAGGCTTCATCAACAACATTGCTGATCTCGATGCCTACTGCGTTGAGCACGGATTGGACGGGTTCGTGGTTGAAGGGCGGGCATATCTGCTAAAGGTTTCCCAGCGATATCAAGCATACAAGGCGGTCGCGGACTCTTCAGTTTTGACGACCCGCTAACTGGGCGAAGACTAGCGGTAGTTGCGCCACGCGTCACGCCGGAAGGGGCATCAGTCGGACGCTCCAATCCGATGTATGCCCCTTACTGAGTAAGCGAACATTATGGATTCATACCCACTGGGATTCGAGGAGGACGATCGTCTGCGATCCGCCTTTATCCGAAACCTCACGCTGCATCAGCTGAACCGCTCGGCAACTTCGAATGTTACCGGATCGAACCTGGCTTCGAGTATTCCGAAGACACTCGTACAGTACTGGCACGATCCGCATGATGTGCCGGAAGACGTTCAAGCCTGTATTAACAGTTGGAAGAGGCTAAGCGCGGAGGGTTTTGCATTCCGGATGTTTAACGACGTATCCGCTGCCGAGTACATTACTGAGTGGTATGGAAAGTCGGAGCAAGAGGCATTCGCCCGATGTCGCCATCCGGCAATGCGCTGCGACTATTTGCGGATGTGCGTCTTGGTTGCAGAAGGTGGACTTTATGTCGATGCAGATGACGTACTGCTTGGAGACAACTGGAGAGACCTTTTCCATGACAGCGCGCTTAAGGTCCAGCCGCTTTGCTACGACATCCCATCTAGCAGCATGGTGCCAGCGTCAGAGATCTGGCGAAGTGATCTGCCGACAGACGAACGCATCTTTTATGTCAACAACGATCCAATAGCTGCGCCAGCCCATCACCCCGTACTGAAGCGAGCGCTGTCTCGCTCGACCGAGAAGCTTTTAGGCAAAGCTCGTTTCCCAGAGATCCAAGAGACGACTGGTCCCGGAAATATCACCGCTTCTTTAGCCGCGCACGCACGTGATCTGATTATTAGGGGGGCACCTCTCGACTTCGAATTGTTAAATGACTGGGAGTCAATTGCGCAAACACGTTGGGACCTTTCCTACCGTAACGACGCCCGCAACTGGCGCAACATGGACTCCCATTGAGGCTATCTGGAGTAGGAAGTTTCGATGAATCTTAGGGACGCCTCGGGCATATTGCGTGGGATAGCATTTCGGTTGCTACGTGCCATTGCTAGCATTTTTCCGGGTGGGAAAATCTCGGCTTTTGGTACGGGCGAAGGACTGATCAACTCGATTTTAATCATCAACCTTGACCGGCAACCGCGGAGATGGCGGCGTGTAGTCCGAGAACTCAGGCGGTTCCGCACGGCCGACGATGTTTCCCTTGCCTCTATAGCTCGACGATTCGCGGCAGTGGATGCTCGCGACGGCCGCGCCGTCGCCGCAACTGCCGATGTCGACTCGACATACCGCATTGGTGACCAACTATACGTCCAGCCGGATGCAAGGCTTGAGGAGTGCTTTCCCATCAACGAGCCGATAAAAATGACGCGGCAGGAAATTGCTGTAGCGAGGTCGCACGTGGAGGTTTGGAAGACCATCGCATGCGGGGCAGACAATTATGTGCTGGTGCTCGAGGACGACGTTTGGTTCACAACAGGTGCAGCGGCAGCAATCTCCTGTGGCTGGCGTGCCGCCATTCAACACTGTTGGGCAGAAGGAGGTCCGCGTTTGTTGTATCTGTCCTATGAAGATGCCGGGGGAACAGCAGAACGTGTTGACCTCTGCGATGCTCTTTTCCGACCGGTGCGGGGACTTTGGTTTCTCTCCGGCTACATCTTGTCGCGTGAGGGTGCGGCAGCGCTGCTACGGGCAATGCCCGTTATTGGCCCTGTGGACATGTGGTTAAACTATCGCTTTGGTGAGCTCGGTGCACTCGCCCTCTCCTCGCCTGTGATATTACAGCGACAGGACAGCGGCTCGGACAATTCCTATTCCGTGCTTCCTTACCTAGCGCGAGCGGGGATTGTTGATGCAGGCTCGGGCCCTATGGCACCCGAACGGGCGGGGGCGTTGTCGGTGTTGGCCTGGACCACCCGCGGTGAGCATGAACCGCTCGCAATGGCTTTGTCGATGTTGGGGTTGCGAGTGCGGGTGTTCGATGGTGATGAAGACGCAATTCGACCGCAAGACTTGTTGGAGCTTTTCGAGATGTTCGACGCTCTCGTTGACGCTCCACTAACGCCGGAGGCCATGGAAGCCATGACCGCAAGGACTGACGTAAGATTTCTTATGGAAGCGAAGGCAGTGTTTCGGTGCGAGACACGGCAGGGGGCTCTACCGCCTTCGCGCACCGCGATTCTGTCGTATGACGAGTCAGAGAGTGGATTGTGGGAACCGATCTGCAGTCTTCTCAGACTCACCGAGCCCGTGCAGTCTTTCCCGGTTGGAACACCACGGAGCCTGAGGATGTTTCGAGTCGGTAGAGAGGACGGCGCGCACCGGATTGCCCCGTCGCATCCCCAGCAGATTTCTTTGCTAGATGAGTCACCTTGGGTCCTCTCGGCAAAATATGGGTGGCAGCCGAAAGTACCCTCGAATCGCCCCATAACACCTGTAGAGGAGCTGCTCGTTTTCTCCGAAATGACTACAGCGACCTCGTCTTTTTCCGCGCTCATCGAGACTTTTCCGGGGAATTTGGTCTCGTTTTCGCAGGATGCTCTCGTTCATGATAAGGACGGTGCCCATCTCATCGTCAGCAAGGTTGCCAATGGAACCAGGCAGTACCGTTCGGGAGCCTTCGCGTCAAAACGACTGTTCGGATACGGTCGCTTTGAGGCTGAGATAAAAGCCGCCAGCGGATCTGGCCTCATCACTGGTTTTTTCCTTCACCGAGATGCACCGAGGCAAGAGATTGATGTAGAACTGGCAGGAGATGATCCTCGAAGCATGCTGGTAAACGTCTACTTCAACCCAGGTGACGATGACGCAACAATGAACTTCGGCTATAGGGGTTCGCCTTGCCGTATCGACCTCGGCTTCGATGCTACTTCGGACTTCCATGTCTACACGGTTGACTGGCGACCGGACCGTATCACATGGTCAGTGGACGGCCATGTCGTGCATGAGCGTGTAGGCTGGGACCCCACTCCAATTCCACATCTTCCAATGCGACTCCACGCAAACCTCTGGGCTCCTCGGTCCGAAGAGCTCGCAGGACGACTCGATCCCCATCTCTTGCCAGCGATAGCGCGTTTCAAAAATGTCTCGGTGTGGGCGTGACTCAAATCGTAGTTACACGGTGGCGTGTGCAAAGTGAGGTTAAAACCCTCTAGCTGGAATTAGTCGCACCAGGTCCACCCAAGCCCCCCATACCCAAGGATGGATTCTGACCTAGGAGTTGCTGTGTATGCGTGCGTAATTGCATTCCACTTGACCACCCGTTTGCAATGCCACTGACCAGTCAATTGCATTCGACCTGACCAGGCGGATGCGTTGGACTTGACCAGCACGCTAGGAGTCTTTCACCGGCAGAAGTTGGCCGATTGTGTTGAAAAAGTCGGCTTCGGTTTCCACTGTAGAAAAGTTCGCACCCGAGATTGAAATCTGTGTTTTTGGCAGAAGGTTCACGACTCGGATTTCACGTAGCAGCACGCAAAACAGGTGTTTTATCTATCTGTATCCGAGCGCTTTGGACAAACCGACTTTTTCAACACAATCGGCCAAAAGCGGACAGTTACGCAAAGTTAGCAACCCTTCCTTGAAGCGTGATGGCGTCTACGAAACTAGGGGCGATTCACACCCTTATCCTCAATCATCTCAAAGTAGGTGCCGCAGGGGCTGATTTTGGTTACAGCTCCAGACAGCAATGTTCCGTCTGGTAGAATAATTTGCGCATGACTGATAGCAGGCGATTTCAGCAAATCCACACCTAAGTTAGCCACCTGGACGCTCGTTTTTTTGGCTAGTTCTCGACAGATCAAAATCGGCTGGGCCGAGTACTTCGCCTGACGGCCGAGACCAGGGGCAATACCATAGGTCAGCGTAAGGTCGACCTCGCAAGATATTTCTGTTGGTAACTCGTTGCTTTTCATCATTGTCTCCTACTTCTTCTTGATTGGCATGGCCTCAAAATCGCCGCTGCTACGATACGTGAAGTGATGTATGTATGGGTAAGGTCGTCGTTATTTCGACGTTGATGTGCTGACTGGAGGTTTAGCATGGCGTGCGCTATATAAGTTTCCTCTCGGCATCCGAACATAGATGCTGTTAGATTCACGAACGCTCAAAGGAAAGCAGCCGGCCTGTGTGCTCAGCACCAAGTTGTCCCGGCCACACTTAGGAAGAGGTGATCATGAAGCTACAGGCATATCGGCTGCAGAACTATCGCCGACTGCGCGACGTCGTCATTGAGCTTGACGATGAGATTTCCATCTTCGTTGGCGCCAACAACAGCGGCAAGACGTCTGCCGTACAAGGCCTGTACTCGATGCTCCGTGGCGAAGCGAAGAAGTTCGAACTCTTCGACTTCAGCGCGGCGTTGTGGGCCGAGATCGACGCCATCGGCAGGACGCCTCCAGGCGATGAGGACGCGCCCAAGCAGTTGCCGTCCATTCTTTTGGATCTCTGGTTCCGGGTCGGTGAAGACGACCTCGCCACTGCAATGTCGCTTCTTCCGAGCACGGAGTGGGACGGTAAGTGCGTCGGGATCCGGGTGGCGTTCGAGCCTCAGGACGCCCATGCACTCGTCCGGAAGTTCCACGAACTGCATGAAAAGGCCAACAACGCTGCGAACGCACTGGTGGCCAGACGCAGTGTAGGCGCGGAGGCAGGTGCGGAAAATGCGGCGGCGGTGGTAGCGGATCCCGGCGAGTACAAGCCCTGGCCGGAAAGTCTGACGAAGTACCTCACAAAGGAACTGAGCAAAGAATATACGTTCCGCTACTACGTGCTCGATGAGCGCGCATTTGTCGGCTATCAGCCAAAGGAAGTTGATTATGCGCCGCTGCCCCTAGGCAAGGAACCGGGTGGCGCGGCGATTCTCAAGTCTCTGGTGAGGGTGGACTTCCTGCGCGCGCAGCGGCACCTCGATGACCCGGATGCTGGCAGCTCCGACCGCGCCGAGAGCTTGTCGCGGCGTCTGAGCCGTTTCTATCACCGCAATCTGGAGAAACGTGGCGACGACCATGCAGCGCTCAAAGCGCTCGATACCTCGGAGAAAGAACTGAACTTCCACCTGAAGGAAGTCTTCAGCGACACTCTCAAGCGCCTCGCCAAACTCGGCTATCCAGGCGTCAACAACCCCGAGATCGTGATTCGGGCGGCCTTGGATCCGACCACCGTCCTGGGGCAGGATTCCAAGGTTCACTACGTGGTTCCTGGTGCGATCACCGCGCAACTGCCCGACAGCTACAATGGCCTGGGGTTCAAGAACTTAGTCTATATGGTGGTTGAACTCCTCGACCTGCACGAGCAGTGGAAAGCCGAGGAAGACAAGCGAGCGCCACTGCATCTGGTCTTCATCGAGGAGCCTGAGGCGCATCTGCACGCTCAGATCCAGCAGGTCTTCATCAGGAATGTTTTGCGCCTCCTTGAGGATGCCAACGATCACGCAACGTTTTTCCACACGCAGCTCGTTGTCACCACGCACTCCCCGCACATTCTCTATGAGCGCGGATTCTCTCCCATCAGGTACTTTCGCCGTGTTAGCGACCAGTTGGACCATAACACCGAGGTAAGGAATCTTTCGCTCTTCAAGACGGGCGCGGCCGACGCTCCAGCGCGCGAATTCTTGCAGCGGTATCTGAAACTGACACACTGCGATCTCTTCTTTTCCGATGCTGTCATCCTGGTGGAGGGCAATGTCGAGCGCCTGCTCTTGCCAGCCATGATCGAGACGGCGGCCAAGCGCCTGCGTTCCTCCGCCCTAACCATCCTTGAAGTCGGTGGCGCGTTCGCGCATCGGTTCCAGGAATTGATTGCCTTCGTTGGACTTACTACGCTGGTCATCACGGATCTGGACAGCGTAGCGGTCAAGACGGATGCCGAGAATGCCGCCGAGCAAGACACAGGAGCCGGTGCCGTCGACGGAGATAACGAGGAAGACGACCTGAAGCCCTTCGAGCTCGAAGACGACGACGAAGCAGCACCGGGCGGAAAGAAGAAGTCCAAGAAGCGTGGCAGCACCTGCCATGCTCACGTGGAGGGTGCGTTCACGTCCAACCAAACCCTTATCAGTTGGATCCCTAAGAAGCGGTTGGTTGCCGAACTCTGGGAAGTCACGGCGGAGCAAAAAACGCTGTCGCTTGCCGAGGGGACCAGCGCTGAGGTTCGGGTGGCCTATCAAACCAAGGTTTTGGTGACGGTGGGCGCCACGACCTCGCAGCTCTGCGGCCGCACGCTTGAGGAGGCCTTCGGTCTTGAGAACTCCGACTGGTGTCAGGCTGAGGCTAACCGGGCGGTCGGACTCAAGCTGAAGCGCGCACCAAACAGCCCTGAAGAACTGGCTGAGAAGTTGCACGAAAGGGTGATCGGCAAGAACTTCGACAAGACTCGCTTTGCGCTGGAGGTCCTCGCAAGCGGGCCGCTCAACTGCTGGAAAGTCCCCACGTACATCGCCGAGGGCTTAGCCTGGCTCGAAACCAAAGTGGCCCACGAGATTGAGGCGGACGCGGCTATTGCCAACGAGGTCGCGACAATTGAGCCGACTGCAGCCGGTGTTGTCGCCGTTATTGCAGGCGCGGGGCAGACGACATGAGCAGACGAATTGATAGCCCAGACACCGGCGCCGACCGCGAGATCCACGCGTGTATTACCGAGACCCCCCCGCAGCCGTTCGTGGTCCGCGCCGGCGCAGGTTCCGGCAAGACCACCTCCCTTATCAAGGCGCTGGACTGGGTGATCTCAGAGCACGGCGCCAGCATGCGGGCGAAGAAGCAGAAGGTCGCCTGCATCACATATACGGACCTCGCCGCCAAAGAAATCTTGGCGGATGTCAACGACGACCCGCTGGTTCATGTCTCGACCATCCACAGCTTCTACTGGTCTATTACCAAGACGTTTCAGGCGGACATTAAGGTTTGGCTACAGAACGACATCCGCAGGCGGATCACCGAACTGGAAGAAGAATTCAAGAACTACAGCTCGCGTGTCCGGCAGACTACACGCGACAGGAACAAGGCTGACCAAGAGCGTTATGCCCGAAGCCTGGAGGCTATTGCTGGCGTCAAGACTTTCAACTACGGCGTGGGCAGTGACTACGCGAAGGGCGTCCTCGGCCACGAGGACATCCTTCAGCTCGCCGATTTCCTGCTGCAAAATCGCCCGCTGTTCCGACGGGTCGTAGCGCTGAACTTCCCGTTTGTGTTCATTGACGAGAGTCAGGACACGTTCCTGAGCGTAGTGAAGTCCTTCAAGGAAGTGGAAGCCCAGATGCGGCGCAAGTTCTGTCTCGGTTTTTTTGGCGACCCGATGCAAGCGATTTTCATGAGAGGGGCGGGGGACATCCCGCTTGAGGACCATTGGCGGGCCATCACGAAACCAGAGAATTTTCGCTGTGCCAAGCAGATCCTTGACGTTGCCAACGCCGTGCGTGCGCAGGGCGACGGCATGGAGCAAGTCCGCGGGCTGCACGAAAGGGTTGATGGAGAACTCAAGCCGGTGGAGGGCTCGGCCCGGATGTTCATCCTGCCGAACACGCTGAACCGAATTGAGGCCCTGGCGAGAGTCCGGGCGTGGAGTGCGGCGACGAACAACGACGAGGGTTGGACGACCCCAGACATCGCGCTCAAGATTCTTGTCATCGTGCACCGCATGGCCGCAAACCGGCTCGGCTTCGGTGGCATCTACTCGGCGCTGAACGATAAGACATCGGAGGGCATGAAGCAGGGGATGCAGGATGGCACCGGCTGGCCCGTTCGACCGTTCCTAAGTTTTGCGCTACCGATCGTTGCCGCCGTGAAGGCCGGCAACGAGTTCGCGGCGATGAACCTGCTCCGGAAGTTCAGCCCGCGTCTGGCGCCAGGGGCTCTTACCGGCCGACGTGCCGCGGCTGTATTGCGAGAACTGCACGCTGCTATGTCTAGACTTGTCGCCATGCTGGACGAGGCAGGGACCACCATTGGTGACATAGCACTCCATCTCTGTGACACGGGTCTTTTCGAGTTCGACGATCGCTATGCGCGTGTTCTCGGATTTGTCAGGGATGTTGCAGACGCTGCCCAGGAGCCCGAGGCTGCTGATGCAGTTCCGGCCGAAGGACTATCCTCAGATGCGGCAATGGCCAAGTTCTTCAAGTGCTCTGCACAAGAGCTTTGGCCCTATGAGCGCTATGTCTCAGAAGGGTCTCCCTATGCTACACAGCACGGTGTGAAGGGAGCGCAGTTCGAACGCGTCATGGTGGTGATGGACGAGGAAGAAAGCGACTACCGAACGTACAACTACGAACGTGTCTTCGCGAGCGCTGAGGCCCGTGCTGCAGATCGTGCACGAGCACTAGGCGGTGATGAAAACACTTGGAGCCGAACGCTGCGACTGCTTTACGTCTGCTGCACTCGCGCCCAGCGGGGGCTGGTACTAACGTTCTTTGTCGCCGATCCGACGACCACCTTGGAAAATGTCGTGGCGAGCGGGATCTTGCCGCGAAGCGCAGTCTTTACACAGGAAGTTCTAGCTGGATGGCCATAGACAAATGATTGCCTGACCTACTTGAAGCAAGAGCCGAGCGGTAGGCTCCCGCCGTGGCAAGTGGTAGCTGCCGGGTGGTAACTCTGCGGGTGTGATCGACAGCAATTGGCCGTTTTCTGCCCGTCGTGAGAGTCAGAAAACGACCCAAAGCTGCCCGTCACGGATTACAGCAATCGGTTTGGAGCAGACATTAAGGCTAGGAAAAATAACCCTACACTCCATTTTCTAGGATCAAAGCAACTGGAGCGAAACGACAGTGCGCTCAATGTGTGAATGAGTTTCTAAAAGCTCTGCTGCTGACTTTAAAACGCCGCATGCTAGTCCGACCACCGCAACACGATTCCATAGCGCTGGCGGCACAGGTTGATCATTGAAATCAGCATCATCCCGAGCCACTTCGTCTGAATAGGCGAAGTATTCGCCGATGGTCTGAGAGGCAATTAGCTCCTCCACTGGCCCCAATCCACCCGGTAACCCTATGCCATATTGCAGCCTGGTAGGCTCATGGGTCTCGATGTCGAAGCCAGCGAAGACTGGGCCACCAAGCTTAATTCCCCCAGCCTGAGGAAGCGCAACAGCTGCATCGAAAATTTGCCCCTGGACCACTACCCAGGAATGATCAAACCGGTAGCCATCACAGAAGACTTCACCAATCATGATTTCCGAATCAATCCCATGCTCTTTGAGCAGGATGCTTAGCATCGCGGAGCTTGAATGGCAGGCCCCACCCCAGCCGGTTCCATAGATGTGTTCCAGTACGCAGCGAAACACACATTCCAGCGCTATTGTTGGGTCTACAGTCTTCGGGGAAAAGTGATCCATGATGTCCTTATGTATAAACCTGATCGGCCTGGAATGGCTCGCACGATAAATGGGGGCTCCTTCGCGCTTCTGCAAGGCTGTTGACAATACATTTGTGGGGCTGCCATGGCCGATTTCTGCCGGTCAAGGCTAACCAGTGTGCTGGTCAAGTAAATGCAAACAACCGGTCAAGTCCATGCGATTACGCATATGCGCAAGTGCTTAGGGACGTCAGCTGAAAAAAGGTCAAACGCGATGCAGCTAATAGAGGGTTGGATCAATGCAATGACGTATGGGCACCCCCTAGATTTTTCGCGGGAAAATGGAGGTGAAGTATGGACATCAGAGATCAGAGTCAACAGCAGACCATGACTGCTCTGTGGCTATGTCCATAGTTCACAATCTTTCCTTTACATTGATGAACTATTTGCAGATCTAACTGGCATACAGGAGCCTGTTGGTGATTTCGCGCGAGAGATACAATCAAGAATAAAGCTATGGGTTGGCATGCCTGTGGGTATTGGGATTGGTCACACCAAGACACTTGCAAAAGCAGCACAGCACGCTAGCAAAGTGTATAAAAAGCAAACTGGCGGCGTGGTAGATCTACGCTCAGAACATGCGGTGAAATGGCTTCTACAGCGGATGCCATGCAATGAGGTTTGGGGCGTGGGCCGTAGGCTAACGGAGCATCTCAGCGCCCAGAATGTGACCACGGCATGGCAGCTTGCAAACCTAGACCCTAAAACCGTTCGCCAGCGGTACGGCGTGGTACTCGAGCGGACGGTGCGTGAGCTTAGTGGCGAGGCATGCATTGAGCTCCAAGAGACCGAACCTGATAGGCAAGCTATCTGCACCAGCAGGATGTTTGGTACCAGGGTGACCACTAAGCCTGGCATGCAGGAAGCGATTGCTGCTTATATGCATCGAGCAAGTCAAAAACTGAGAAAACAACGCTCGCTGACTGGCGTCATACGAATTGGTATTCGCACCTCCCCTTTCGGTGAGGGGCCTAAGTATTCAAACGCGGTGACTATCACCCCACCCTACCCCACTGATGATGTGCTGTTGCTCACTCGTTTAGCAAACGAAGCTATAAACACCATTTGGCGTGACGGATTCAAATACAGCAAGGCAGAGATATTGCTAATGGACTTGCGCAAGCGGGGGGAATATACAGAGGATCTGTTTACTCCTTCACAGTCGATTAAGTCCGATTCGCTGATGCGCGTACTGGATCAGGTAAACAGACGCTTCGGGAAGAATGCCGTTCATTCAGGGCGCATGCCATTATCACCCGATTGGGAAATGAGGCGTGAGCTGCTCAGCCCCAGCTACACAACCTCCTTTTACCAACTTATGAAATTCGCCGCTATCTGAGGCCTGGTTGTAAACCGCTATAGGTCATTCAGGTTCAAGATACAGAAAATCCTGCAAGGCTTAATCGGAAACGCGTTCATAACTATTTTACTTATGGGTGAAAGGCGTTTCCTTTAACTCTGAATGGTGTCCGATCCGTTCGCCGAATGGGCTTTGTAGGAGCAAATGAGTGTCAAAATGATCGACAAGCTGAGCCCAGCGATTTGCCAAGCACTTGCAGTTTGTTCATCCGTCAAAGCGCCTAAAATTTGTGCTACGGCAAGTACGCCGAATAGGAGCGTGCCCAGATCAGATCCAAGGGTATTCAAAGGTCTGGCAGTGCCTGATACCCTAAAGAAACGCGCCCAGTTATAGGCTTTCCGCGAGGCTTGAGTCTGTTCAATCATGATCATTTCCCTAAGCTATTCCGTACGTCCAAGACGGCCTTCGTAGGCCTCTAAAAACAGGACAAGCGACCACCCAAAGCACAGGAACAACGGTGGCCCTACGGCAAACGATTTGTCGGGCCAAATGGTCACTACAATGGTGGCAGCAAGAACTACTATTGCCTGCGTACCAAGCATCCACATTAGACCCTTGCGGGTGGCTGGGCGGCGAGGGTGATTGGCTGCTGCCTTAAGTATTTCAAACAGTCTGTTCATACTTTTCCTTTATTGCCCGACTTGTGACTGAGGTAAGCCAACCAGCTCAGAAAAACTATTCCGCTACCGCCCAAGAACAAGCCAAAAACAACCCGCATTTTGTCGCTCTGCTTCTGTTCACTCGCCATCATCAATTCCTATGACATAGGAGCCTTAGTCTCGCTATAGCCGCATGAGGGACATTTCAGACAAGCCCTCAATTCGGGTGCTTTTTCTTTCCCCTCCCACATTGCGTTAGGTCTTAGCTGCCGGAGGGAGAAAAGTGCCTTCCCATCAGTTAACAAGTCTCCGCAGCTTGGGCAATGGTCGTCCGGAACAGGCGCAGGTCGGTACTCAATTTGTCCCGCGCTAATAGCGGTGCTGGCCTTTCTAAGTGCATCACTTTCGGCCTGCCTTGCCGTCGAGCCTTCGCCAAAGAAACGCGAATCCGTTAGCGACCCGTCTGTCAGCCCCACCTTCACTTCGCACCGGTAATGCGTCGATGAGATTTTTTCGATGGGGCGAACCGTCGCGTCGTGTTTATCGTCTAATCGATGCGTAGCCATCTTGGTTACCAACAACATAGTTTGACACAGCCCCTCTCGTAAATCGGGGCCTGTAGGATGATCCGGGATCCACACGACAGCAACATAGACTGACACAGACGGGTCGCACTTCAAATACGGGGCTCGATTGGTAACAACATAGATTGACACAACAGCGAGAGCGTTCATTCAGGCCGAAATATTATGTGAGCGCGACCGGTCACTCACCTGTGCGGAAATAGTCTTTTTTCAGCACAGGCTCAGTGCGATGTCTAAATCCGTGTGCAACCTTCGACCAGTCCCCATCAGCACATAAACTGTGTTTTTTGTTCGAAATAAGCAGTCATGGGTGAAGGAAACACCCAGCGTTGTTCGGACCCAATCACCAGGCGGGAAGCGGCCTTTACTGTCTTGGATAACGGTCAAAGCGTAAACGAGAGCAGGAATTAGCTGTCTATCCGTAATGGCTTTTCGCTGACGTGTTGGAATGTCGAGATCCAATATTGCCCAATCAGCAACAAGACAATAGGCATGGGAAGGAAAATGCAGACTGGCGAGGGCCACAGCATCTGAGGTGGTGAGTTGGCACCCATCTATTTTCTCACCCGCAGAAAGCACTGAGACAAAATCTGCCAGATTCATCTGTACCTCCGGCCGATCAAAAAAACGATTCGAACGAGAAGCATCAATCAGCTTAGCTCCCATCGACACACGAGGTTCCGATGCCGAAGACTGGGCCATTTCACAGCTGGTCCGTCTTCTCCCCTCATCCCACTGAACGGGATGATTTCTATCTAGCTGTCACCGGATAAAGTGGGTTTTCGCCAGTACCCAGCTATGCCATTGCCGTGCGTGAACCCTACCTAGCGGTAGGTGCCGATGTGGGTGAAACCTAGTGCTTCATGGATGCCCGTGCATGTCGTATTCGGCAAGGCGACGCCGGTATAGGCGCATGAAATCCATGTTACTCAAGGAGCGGTAGAAGCCGTTTGGCTGCGGCTGAATCAAAATGACATGCCCTCAGACACTTGAATCAGCATTTCTTCGACTAGATGTGTGCCAAAGGTTGTAGTGACCATCGCCGATGGGCTTTCTCCCAAAAAACGGGCTTTGGGTTTGGAAAGCCATTGTTTGGCCTTCCCTTTGTCACCGAAGATCACCTCGGCCATGGCGGTAATATGTGCAAACCGGAACAGGCGATCGCTCTCATGCAACGTTAAAAGCTGATTGGCTGACAGTTTTGTTTTGAGCGTTTTGGGTTGAATGATTCTGTCGCGTTCTTCGTCGCTGAGGGTTCCATCATCACAAAGCATTTTGATCAGGCTGACCGAGAAGCCAGCTACTATCATGTCGTGAATGTCCAGATCCGAAGCATTGACAGAGATATGAAGAAGCGTCTCCAGACGCATGCGGTAAGCATGATAGACATCCTGACGCAGGACGCCAGCAAACATGGGCCGCACTGATGTTGCGTTGCACACGGGCGTCAGGACTAATGTGCCATTCACTACCGTTAGCTCCAGGTCGTCCCCAACACCTAACCTCATTTGGTCAAGCAACTCTTGAGGCAGATCAATGATGATGTCGCCAGTACCGTCCTCAGTTTTCTGGCATTTTACTATCCAGCGCTCAGTTTCACTCATGATCGTCCGGCCCTCATCCGCCATCAGAGAATGACACACATCATTATGCTTGGGCCCAGAGCTGACCAAAGGAACGCGCAATCCGCTGGTAGACAGGCACTGCCGCTGCTCGAACGCCGGATAGCGAGTGAAACAGCAAAAAATGGGGCAATGGCTATACCTGCCTTTCCACCTTCACATGGCTAAGAGCCTGAGCGTGATCAGGTAACTACACGAAAGGATATGACATGCACCCTGATGAGCTTTATGTTTCCGTCGACGTCGAGACTTCTGGGCCTATACCAGGCGAATACAGTCTGCTTTCCATTGGAGCCTGTCTTGTAGCCCAACCTGTAACGTCCATCTATCTTGAACTACGACCTGACAGTCCAAAACACGACCCGGAAGCACTGGCAGTATCGGGGCTGAGTCTGGAGAAGCTGGAGCGCGAGGGCCTCGCTCCGCAACAGGCGATGCTGACATTTGATCAATGGCTGAAATCGTCCTGCCAACCGGGGCAAAAGGTCATTTTCGTAGGACTCAATGCACCGTTTGACTGGTCATTCGTCAATTACTACTTCCACAAATACCTGGAAACCAACCCCTTTGGTTTTACCGCTATCGACATGAAGGCCTACTTTATGGGCGCTGTAGGTTGCAGCTGGCAGGAAACAAAATCATCCAAAATGACCGCTGCGCTGGAGCCACTCAGCGAACCGAACCATAACGCATTGGATGATGCCCGCTTTCAGGCAGAGCTCTTCGCACTAATGCTAGCGGGTAAAGGTAAACGCTGACCTACCTTCCACCGCACTGACTCGAAGCTCATCTGATACAGGTTGCCTCAACATATCTGCCGTCCCTGAACGACCACGCCTTGATACCTTCTGGTTTTTCGGACTTGCCGACAATAACGGCTATTGGGTGCGGCAGATCCTGCGTGTAACGTGCAGCAAATTTGGAGAAACTTCCGATGTCTGCCGGAGAGATCACCGGAACGGATTGGGGATGCGTATGCCAATAGCCCACCAGACGTAACCCTTGTTCGTTGGCAGCCTGGATTTCCTGACGGCACCGCTCCGCATCCAACTCTAGCCAAGACCAGCCTGACCGATCGGCGCGATGAGGCAACGTGGCCAAGGCCAGCAGCAACCCTTTCGGATCAACCGGGTTGACAAATAACTGTCCCCCTCGCTCCACGCCAAAAAGGCCCTGCCGATGACTATCCAAGATGTCCGCGACAGCTTGGGACACCAATAGCTCGGAATTCACCTCCGGCCATCGCCAGCGCCATGCGATATCCGTCATACCGTTTCGTCCTTATCTTCCGGCCATCCGCGCTCGAGTAAGATTTGCTGCGCTCCCTCTGGCAGTTTGGGACCATGGTATTGGCCTCCTAGGCTCAGAACATCTTCAGGCCTGTAGATACTGCTGACCCAAGATGCAGTGGCGATGTTGCCGGTCAATGCGCGTAAGGCCGTGTGCGACACCATAGAGGCGATATTGGTCATTCCCAGCGAGCCGCCTGGGATAAAGCTCTCGCCACACGCGGGCAGTGGAACAACACCGCCTCCCGGCCACTCTGTAAATCTATGCAGAAAATCGCCGACGTCCGTGAACAACTGACGGCCATCAAAGGTGCCGGCTGGTGCGAATAGCGCATGGCCTACCTGGGTATACGGTTCGCTCCAGGCTTGTAAAAGCCCCCAAGGAGCGCCGCTTGATTTGGCTCGCCATACAGTGACCTCCGACTGCCAGTCTGCTGTCGTGATCACCACCAGATCTGCGTTATCAAACACTTCTGGTTTGCTGCTCATCACCACTTCGGCAAAAGTCGCATAAGCGGTGCATTCTGTCGTCGGAAGATCTAACAGAATCTTGTCCCTCAACGCGGAGGCTTTCAGTCTACCTAGGCTATCCGCTCCCAGAACGTGCCTCCCCAGATTGGCTGACACCAAAGTGTCAGGATCGATGAGGGTAAGGTGGCCGACACCGGATCGTGCCAATTGTATTGCCACCGCACTGCCTAACGAGCCAACGCCAACACAAACGACTCGAGCATTTTCAAGGTGCTGTGCAGTACCGCTTATATCGCGGGACAGAATGGACGCTCGATCAAGCACGTCCAGGGCAGTTGCTCGGACGAGCGCCGGAGGATGTGCATTTGCGATAGCTGGCCGACGGCGCGCTGTACGCAAGCCAAACTTTGCCCCCCGCTCCTGCTGTACGCCGAGCGAGCGCACATTGAGGCAATATGTTGGAGCATCTGCCCCTCCTGGAAGCTCCAGAACAATCCATCGACTCGCCAACGTTCCATGCAGCTCAAACCATGCCAGCAATTGCTCGGCATCGTCTGGTTGAAGGTGTGGCGTGAGCCACAGCAATAAATCTTCCGGATCCGGGGTGCGGATATCCGGATAAGTCTGAAGCTTGACGTAAAAACCGGGAGTTTCGGCCGCGCGAATGACAGCGGAGCGCCCGACAACCCGTCGGTAATGCCCTTTGAGTGCAGCTACGTTCGATGCTAACCAAACCGTTTCCTGACCGGATGGCATAACCCGGCGCGGATCGCTGAGAGCAAACAACTGCGAGGCGGCCTGAGGGCGATCCAACAGTAAGAGGTTCTGGAATGACTGACCGTGCTGAAAAGACCAGTAGGTAGTGATCTCATTCTGAAATTCGATATCGCGCGTTGCCTGGTTTGATCCCATCTTGGACAACGAAACGATCTGGGCCAAGCGAGCAAGGCTGTCCTCTACCACGACCTCCGGGGAGCCCATAATGGGGCGCTCCTGAAAGCCATGAAGGCAAAGCCCCGACTTGGTGGCATGCGGCCAAACCAGCCATGGAGAGGGTTCGACGTTCAGCCGCAAGAGTCCACGGGGAAAGTTGGAGGGGAAACCTATACGCAGTCGGCGCTCCTGCCCCGTGTAATCGGTGGGCAAGGGGAAGTGAAAGCACGCCGCTTCGTCAGCCCGCGTGGGTGCGGGCTGGAGCAATGCATCGGCAGCATCCTGACCTAGGGTGTTTCGCAGTGCGGCGATTCCGCGCTGCAATGGCGTCTTAATAGGATCAGCCAAGGCGTCCAACTGGCTTTACGCTCGACTGAGAGGTTCCGCCACCGCTGGCCCCTCCGAAGAGCGAACCCATCGAAGCAGAGTTTCGAGTAGTGCCATCCGGTCGGCCGGGCATCGTCCAGTTCGCAGGGATCTCATTGTTCACTGCCGTAATGAATGCCGGTGCAATACCGAAATTCTTTTTCACTGCCTCGGCAAAGGAATCGTTGGATTCAAAACTTTCCAAACCCAATGAAACAGATGCACTGGCGTCCGCATGCCATTTGGCAAATGCTTGGCGATAGCCTTGCCCCTCGCCCGGTCGATTCCACTTCTCTGCAAAGTTTTCGCCGTTATCGGCAGGATTGTAGACATAGCAGTCGCTACCTCTCTGCGCGATGTGCTGCGGCATCCTGCGAACGATTTCCAAAATTGCATCGAGCGGAGCCAGAGGCTTCGACTGCGACTCCTTTACGACATCCAGGTATGCGTGCGTGGCCAGGGTGGTGATGACCGCAGATATTGGGCGAGTATCAGCGCTCCTTGTCTTGATGGCCCATTCATCGCGATGCCGCTTGAGCAGCTTAATGGTCGCACGCAGGGGATCTTGATCGATGTAATCCTGATAATGCGGTAAAGGATCTTGTGTCGCGGCATCAAGCATCCGCTGGCTTTTGGCAACTACCAAGCTTTCCAGAGAGATTTCTTGGGCAGAAGCAACCTGCAACCAATTCGAGTAAGGGATAGGGCTGCTTGCTTTCCACCCTGTGACCCGATCCGGAACCTCCAGCTTACCTTCGCCGTTTGCTTCGCCATTTCCGTTGATCGCGCGGGCAGGCGTGACATCGATGTGGAAACCTGGATTTTCGTCGGCATAAACGATCCGGATGCCACGACGTAATTGCTTAACTTCTTCTTGAACGCGGGAGCCTTCCCTAAAACGCTGCTCAATCGCTTCTAGAACTTCCTTTGCACCAGCGCCCTGAGCGTGAGGAAGCCAAATAATCGCGTCCGCATCAATGGTGTCCAGATCCGCAGGCGCGCCGGGGATTGGCTTGATGGTCGTCTTCAGCCGCATCGAGCCTTGAACGAAAATATGGGCCTCAGCGAGCAGCGGGTTGTCGGAAGCCGAGAGGATTTTTTCCAGTTGGGAGTAGCGGTCATTGATTTTTTCGTACTGCGCTTCCGACAGCGAGATTTCCCGCGCGGCGCGAAGCAGAAAATATTCCCAACTGCTGCGCTTGGTCTGTTCGTTGCTCAAAAGCATTACATAGCCTCCTGGGCCACTGGACCCAATTGCAGTGTTTGCGTAAACCGATCTTGGTTTTCTTTGTCCCGATCGAAGATCAGGTATGTATGTTGATGCTGTGTTGTGAGCAACGCGCCAAACTCGATGGCTAATGCCGCAGGAATGGCGGCGAAGACGTGGATAGGGTCAGGAGTCAGAGCCTCAAGCTGGCTCAGTCGTATTTGAAGTGCGTCGCGAAAGGCATGAATCACCCGACGGTTCTGTACCATCGCGTAGCTTGGTTCTGGGATCGACAGCTCTGCAATACGTGCACCGGGTAGAGCGTCGGTCACGTCGCGAACTGGAACTTGCGCAGAAATGGAGAGCACCAACGCCAGTGGGCCATCGCCGTTGGGTGGAGGCGTAAACAGAAAACTAGGCGGCTCAGCAGACTGATCGGGCCAGCGCAAAAGATGCTCGCGGTGAAAAGAGAAGATCAAGCGTTTGGAACGGTCGCCGATACTCTGGCCCAACATCATCAAGGCCGGAATGTCGGCCAAGCCGACTACTGCTAGCGCGGGCGAATCGCCATAAGTGCCGCCGCGACGCTTGAGTTGCTGCTCCAGCTCATACTGGACGCTGTCTTTGACGTTCTGCCAATAGGTAGTGTCCCTGCCACGTGGTCCGGGTGCAGCGAAGGCGATTTTGATGCCTTGATCGAAGGCGGTTAATCCCTCGGCGGACATCGCAGTCAACAGATCGCGAACGGGGATATCGTTGATCGTCTGAAAATGCTGACTCTGGACGATGAGAGGAATAGCTCTGCCACCATCGGGGGTCGTTGCGGCGAGTCGGATGCGTTCCAGGTACGCTTGGTGTAAACCACTCAAATCATTTTCAGGATACCCATCTGCGTCACGATCAATTTTGTCATGACAACCTGGGCACAGGAGCATCAGATTAGCGGTATCGTTTGTGTGCGCCTCAGCATCATGATCCGCGCGTCCCCGAGGGCCTTTGGGACTGGCGGGCAGGATATGCGCCACTTCGCCCCATTTCATTGGCTTGCCGGCACGATAATCGAACGTCAGATCCGTGCCGCACAGTTCACAATGACCAGCGGTCTGTGTCCATACGATCCGCTTCGTCTCATCATTTGTGTTGAAGCGCCCGCTTGCGGGCTTAGCGTCTTCTTGTTCTGCCATTCCGACCTACCCCCGAGAAACATCCATGATTGAAAACGATGATGGCAAGATAAGATCATATTAGGGTCATTTGCCTCGATTTCAAGAGAGATCTAAGGGTGACGAATGCTGAGTCGGCTATAAGCAGGATGCTGTTTGTGGCTCATCGAAACGGAGTGTTCGCAGCGTTCGTTTTTCTGGCAAGTGCTGGTGGGTAATGGCACTGACCACAGCGTATGTATCGAAATTAGCGAGTTTATGCAAAAGACATAAACTTGCTAATTTCGATACATACCGCGCGTAGGACTGATGAGAACGGGCTGTGCAGCTCAAACGAGGCTGCAAGCGCAGCCCCTTTTGTATGCATTTTTACGCGTCAGTGCTTGCCAGGCTCAACGGACAAGTGTCGACGACGCATGAGGTGATAGGCCGCCGGGATCACAAACAGCGATAGCAAGGGCGCCGTAACCATACCTCCAATCATCGGGGCGGCAATGCGGCTCATCACCTCGCTGCCGGTACCGCTTCCCAAAAGTATTGGTAACAAACCAGCGATAACCACCGCAACGGTCATGGCCTTGGGTCGAACGCGCTGCACAGCGCCTTCACGAATCGCCGCAACCAGACCGCGCTCAGTGCGGTCGCCGACGTCTTCACGCTCGGCCCAGGCATTTTTCAGGTAGAGCAGCATGATCACGCCAAATTCGGCAGAAACGCCGGCCAGGGCGATGAAGCCGACCCCGGTGGCAACCGACAGGTTGAATCCCAACAGATAGAGAAACCATGCCCCGCCAGACAGTGCGAATGGCAAAGTGGCCATAATCAGCAGGGCCTCGTCAAAGCGTGCAAATGTCAGGTAAAGCAGCACGAAGATGATCAACAGCGTGGCAGGCACCACCAGTTTGAGTCGTGCGTTGGCCCTTTCGAGAAATTCGAACTGTCCTGAGTAACTCAGGCTCATGCCGGGCTGCAACTTGACCTGCTCGCTGACGACCCGGCGTAGATCGGCGACTACCGAGGCAATGTCCCGGCCACGCACGTCGATGTATACCCAACCAGAGGGCCGTGCATTCTCGCTCTTGAGCATCGGCGGGCCGTCGCTGACCTTGACCTTCGCCACCGTGCCGAGGGTGATCTGGCTCCCTAGCGGGGTGTAGATCGGCAATTGCTCCAAGGCACCGAGCGAGTCACGCCACTCCCGTGGATAACGCACGTTGATCGGGAAGCGTGCGAGCCCTTCAATGGTCTCGCCGACATTTTCACCGCCGATAGCGCCGGCCACGATGGACTGCACATCGTCGATATTCAGCCCGTAGCGGGCGGCGGCTTTGCGGTCGATATCCACATCGATATAGCGACCACCCGTCAGTCGCTCGGCCAGCGCAGAACTGACGCCGGGCACATCCTTGGCCACCCGCTCGACCGCCTGGGTAGCGGCATCAATCTCGGTCAGGTTGGTGCCGGCAACTTTCACCCCAATAGGACTCTTGATCCCCGTGGCCAGCATGTCGATTCGGTTGCGTATCGGTGGTATCCAGATATTGGTCAGCCCAGGAACTCGCACCACTCGATCCAGCTCTTCCACCAGTTTTTCCTGAGTCATACCTGGGCGCCATTGCTCCTGTGGCTTGAACTGGATGGTGGTTTCGAACATCTCCAACGGCGCCGGGTCGGTGGCAGTTTCAGCACGACCGGCTTTACCAAAGACATGTTCGACCTCCGGCACGGTCTTGATCAGGCGGTCGGTCTGTTGCAGCAGTTGCGCCGCTTTCTGCGCCGACAATCCCGGCAGAGCCGAAGGCATATAGAGCAGGTCGCCCTCGTCCAAAGGCGGAAGAAACTCGCCACCCAAGCGCGACATTGGCCATAGTGCGCTGATAAAAACCAGCAACGCGACCAGCAGCGTGATCTTCGGTCGTCGTAAGACTGCATCCAGAGCCGGCTGGTAGATCCGGATCAGCCACCGGTTCAACGGGTTCTGTTGTTCACTGGGAATTCGTCCCCGAATCCAGTAGCCCATCAACACCGGCACCAAGGTCACTGACAATCCCGCCGCTGCGGCCATGGCGTAGGTCTTGGTGAAAGCCAGCGGGCCGAATAGCCGCCCCTCTTGCGCTTGCAGGGTGAACACCGGAATGAACGATAGGGTAATGATCAACAAACAGAAGAACAGTGCTGGTCCAACTTCAGCCGCCGCTTCGGTCATCACGTGCCAATGACGTTCACCCTTCAGTTCCTCCCCCGGATTGGCCACGTGCCAGGCCTCAACCTTCTTGTGCGCGTTTTCAATCATCACCACGGCAGCGTCGACCATGGCACCGATGGCGATGGCAATTCCGCCTAGGGACATGATGTTGGCGTTGATCCCTTGATAGCGCATCACGATGAAGGCGATCAGCACCCCCACCGGCAGGGAGATGATTGCCACCAGAGATGAACGCAGGTGCCAGAGGAAGATGCCACACACCAACGCGACGACGATGAACTCTTCGAGCAGTTTGTGGCTGAGATTTTCCACCGCGCGGTCGATTAGTTTGCTGCGGTCGTAGGTGGTGACGATTTCCACCCCCGCCGGCAAGCTGCTTTTCAGTTCGTCGAGTTTGGCTTTGACCGCCGCAATGGTCTCCCGAGCATTCTTGCCGCTGCGCAAAATCACCACGCCACCGACGGTCTCGCCTTCACCGTCGAGTTCAGTAATGCCACGCCGCATTTCCGGTCCCAACTGAATGGTGGCGACATCGCCAAGGGTCACCGGCACACCGCCCGATCCCAGCTTGAGTGGGATCGCCCGAAAATCATTGAGCGTTTTCAAGTAGCCGGAAGCCCGCACAATGAACTCGGTCTCTGCCATCTCCAGGACGGCACCACCGGTTTCCTGATTGGCCTTGCCGATCGCGTCGGCCACCTCGGCCTGCGTGATACCGAAGCTGGCCAGTTTGAGCGGATCAAGCTGCACCTGGTACTGCTTGACCATGCCACCCACGGTGGCCACCTCGGCAACGTTGGGCAGAGTCTTGAGTTCGAACTTGAGGAACCAGTCCTGAAGTGCACGAAGTTGCGCCAGATCGTGTCCGCCATTGCGATCTACCAGCGCGTACTGGAAAATCCAGCCCACTCCTGTCGCATCCGGCCCCAACGCCGGTTTGGCGCTGGCCGGCAAGCGACTTTGTATTTGGCTCAGGTACTCCAACACCCGCGAGCGGGCCCAATACAAGTCAGTACCGTCTTCGAACAGCACATAGACAAAGCTGTCACCAAAGAAGGAGTAGCCGCGCACGGTCTTGGCGCCAGGCACCGAAAGCATGGTGGTGGCCAACGGATAGGTCACCTGGTTCTCGACGATCTGCGGTGCCTGTCCCGGATACGGGGTGCGGATGATCACCTGAACATCGGAGAGATCCGGCAGCGCATCGATGGGCGTGCTCTGCACCGACCAAATGCCCCAAGCCGTGACGAACAGTGTCGCCAGTAGCACCAGGAATCGGTTGGCCACTGACCAACGAATCAGGGCAGCAATCATAGCTGGCCCCCTGATTTCCCTAGACGCTCAACACGCAAGCCATCGTCGGTTTGACTCACTGCAATCCGGACCTTGTCGCCCGTTTTGAGGCCCTGCATCAGCGCCGGATTGGCGAGCGGGAACGTCATCGTCATGCCAGGCATGCCCAGCGTTTTGAAGGGGCCATGGGCGAGTGTGACTTCTTTGTCGTTGATCTCAACGATCTGCCCATCCGCCTCATGAAAACTGGAGGCTGCTGCGCTGGGTGGTGACTGTTCCTCTGAGTTTGCAACGATACCCTTGAGACTGGCCTCCGAGTCGAGCAGGAACTGGCCAGAGGTAACCACCTTCTGGCCCTCTTCCAGACCTTTCAAGATCGCCGTCTTGCCATCGTTTTCCTGCCCGATCAACACTTCAACAGGACGATAGCGGCCAGCGTCTTCAGCGAGCATCACCAGGGCACGTCGACCGGTGCGAATGACGGCCTCGCTCGGCACCCACAACACACTTTGCTCCGTTGAACGATTGAGGCTCACTCGTGCGGTCATACCCGGCCTGAGACGGCCTTCTGGGTTAGGTAACTCGACGCGGACGCGAAGGGTGCGGCTATCCGGATTGGTTTCCGGAAGAATCGCGCTGACGACGCCCTTGAGCACAACCCCAGGGAACGCGGGCAAACGCGCCTCTGCCGCTTGCCCCATGAGGATCGATCCAGATTCAGTCTCCGGAACGGCCAGGGCCAGCCAGACGCTACTCAAACCATTAACGCGTGCCAGTGTCTCGCCGGCGGCCACCGTCATACCCTCGCGCACATTGAGCTCTTGCAGCACACCACTAATAGGGCTGGTGAGGGTCAGGTTTGGTTGGACTTTGCCACTGCGCTCTACTTGAGCAATTGATGCCGCCGGCATCCCGGTGAGCCGCAAGCGCTGGCGAGCCGCTGCCAGCAAGCCCGCATCGCCACTGCGCTTGAGTGCGAGAAACTCCTCCTGAGCCGCAGCCCACTCAGGTACAAGGATATCCGCCATGGCGGCATTGGCTTTGATCACGTCGCCAGGAGCATGGGCATACACGCGCTCGACGAAACCCGCCGTACGGGCTTGAATGACGGCGACGTCCCGCTCGTTGAAAGCCAACACACCGACAACCTCCAGACTCGAAGCAAACACACCTCGACTGACGGTAGCCAGTCGCACACCGAGATTCTGAGTCAGGCTTGGATCAATGCGAACGGATGCGCTGTCCCCTTTGATGTCGGCGTACTGAGGGACCAACTGCATGTCCATGAAGGGCGACTTACCCGGCTTATCGAACTTTTGCTGCGGGGACATAGGGTCGTACCAATACAGTACTTTGCGTTCGTCCAGAGAGGGGAGGCTCTGCTCTGGGGCTGCACCAGGTACTTCGCTCATGCCCTGCTGAGCGAACCAGTAACCACCGGCAACACCCAATACCAGCGAGAGGCCTACCAGCAATGCCCCGTTCCACTTTCTAAGGTTCATTGGCTGGACTCCCCGTAGGCGAAATACAGGCGCGCGCTGGTCAGCGCTCGCTGCTCTTCCACATCAATCTGCTTGAGACGGGCTTCGATGAGCTCGCGGCGGGCGGCGACAACGGAGCTCAAATCGCCTTTGCCGGACCGATAGCTGGCCATGCTGAGCTCGACCTTTTCCTTGGCCAAGGGCAATAGGCTGTCCTGGGTTCGATGCACGGCACGATTCAGGCGTTCATAGTCGGCCAGCTCGTCCTCCAGTTGCTGGGTATGCTCGCGTGACAGCGCTTCGCGCTCAGCCTCAAGCTGGTTGAGTTCAGCGTGTTTGGCCGCAATCTTGGGGTTTTGCCGAGAATCAGGAAACAGTGGTAGATCCCAGGAAAGTTGCACGCTGACCATGTCGCCGAACTGTCGACCACGATGCTGATAGTCGACTTCCCAGCTCCAATCCGACTGTTTTTCCGCCTCGGCTTCACGGACCTTGGCTTGCGCTTCGCGGGTCATAGGCTCAAACGCTGCCAATTCTGGGTGATGTTGCAGCTTATGAGAGTAGCCAGAGGCTTCGACAGGCCATTCAGGCAAGCTGCCCACAGGTTTGTCGTTGGCGGCCGGGCCAATCCAGCGCTTCAGAGCCGCTCGGGCCTGCGCTCTCTGGCGAATCAGATCGTCCTGCTGCTCTTCCAGTTGTGCCGCTTCCTGTTTGGGCGTTACTGCATCAGCAGGTTGAGCGCGGCCGCCGGCAATTTGTGCACGGACGGTATCGGCCAGCAGACGGTTTTCTTTGTAGAAATCCTGGAACAGCGCGTCTTTACGCTCAACGGAGAAGCTGTTGATCCAGGCCAGCGCCGTGGCCTGACGAACCTTTAGACGTTCGACCCGGCGCTCAGCTGCGGCGCGGTTAATGGCTGCATCAGCGACCTCGATGCGGGCTTTGCGCTTGGCACTGTTGGGCATCTCCTGACTGACTCCGACCATTTGCATAGTCATGAAGTCCTGATCGATGCTCCAGCGATCCGGACCGCCAATGGGGTAGTTCTGTACGCCTAGCAGCAACTTGGGATCGGGTAGTTCACCAGCGGGGATGGCCGCACTACTGGCAGCCTGAATTTTCGCGTCTTGTGCAGTCAGCGACGGCGCATTGTTTTCAGCCAGCTGCAAAGCTTCATCGAGTGTCAATGCGGCAGCGAGACTCGGCAATGCCAGTACGCTTGCCGCCAGGCCGGCCACGAGGGACCACCCTGTGCAATAGCACTTGGAGTTCATGTTCACGATTCCTGTGATGATCCACTGCGCGCTTCATCAGACATGCACGCAGATATGCCATCCCGCTAACGCGGAATGAGGCTGAGTGTGGTACAGGAATCAAGTGCGGGGCGGTCGCCATACCCCTGACGGGGTTTGTACTGGATGGGAATCTAGGGAGAAGGACAGTACGAGGGGGCTGGATAAGGTGATAGGAGGCTTGATGATGGAGACTTGCAGCATGCCACCAGTCTTGCACTCCTGGCCTGGCTTACAGGGTTTGCCGTGCTCGGTGGGACTTTTCATGTCATGGCAGCAGTCTTGACCCATGCCGTCCATCATCGCCATGCCCATGGTTTTCATGGGGCAGGGCTCAGTCGGCGCCTGAACACCCGCCATCCCGCTGAGGGGGAGCGCCAGGCTAATCAGGAAAATCAGGCAAAACCGTAGGTAGCGTTTCATGGGCTGGAGTGTAGCCGGTGGAAATGGCCCTTACAATTCACCTTCTAGACTCCTTAGTCGGCTGTCACCAACCTCTATTCCGCGCTCATTTCCATTTCCGGACTTAAAGTGCCTAACCATGCGACAAGACAAATTATGACGACTGCCATTAAAAACTCGAGTGTCATGCTGCGGCGCAAGGCATTGACTGCGGCAGAGTATTCTCCATTTCGAACTGACCGCTCCAATACCGGACTTAGGTGAAAGCGGTTCAGCGTGGCTAAAACGATCATCCCAGCAAAGAGCAATATTTTCAAAAACAGCAGCTGGCCATAAGTACTGAGCATCACTTCATCGAGGTGTGGGCCAACGATAAACAGGTAATTTACTACGCCCGTAACGCTTATGATCGCAACAATCACTCCGCCGGCCGACTCAAAACCAGTCAGTACCCGTGCAAGAATTTGAGCTTCTTGTTCGCCCTTTAGCGATTTCAACCGCAGCAGTAGAGCGAATGCCAATAGAGCGCCCAACCAGCCACCTGCGGCTAATAGGTGGAAAATGTCGGTGATGAAATGCCAGTAGCGTCGACTGCCCTCATCCATGGCGCCGTGCCCTGTCCATGCCAACGTCGCCAACGCAATCGCTCCGCATACAGTGACGATCCAGAGACTGGGTGTTGGAAATCGCTTGTTCAACGCGACGCCAATAATTGCCATCACCAAGGCAGCTATTCGGACCATCCAGGTCAACCCGACGTCAGTCCCCATAAGGACCATTTCAAAAATATGACGATGTAGCTCCATAAGCTCCGACACACCGCTCATTGCTTTCGCAAGCAACAACATCGCGGCAAGGGACAGAGCTACACCTGCAACGGAAGTACCGTAAAGAAGCGACTCAAAATTCAAGACCGTGCCCGATACTCTTTCCTTTCCCCTGAGGCTGTACAAGCCGAAAATTGCCAATCCGAATAACAGCATCAGGTCGAAATAAAGAGCAAAGCGAACCACAATATTTATTGAGTCGCTCATAAATCATTTCACTTTAAATGAGAAGTTGCCGGTGATCGGGTGAGTGTCCGAGGAGACAGCACGCCATTCGACTTTGTAGGTACCGGTGGTCAAAGGTGCTGCCGGTGTAATCACCATCGTTTTCGGATCACCGCCACCAGCGACGGCGGCCTTAACACCCATTGGGGAGTTCGGCATGCCAGGCATATCGGTCATGATTAGTTTTGCACCGGAAAACTGAGTGGTGAGATTCTCAGAAAAGTGCAGTTCAATTTTCGAAGGGGCCGCCGCATTCGAGCCTTCTGCCGGAGTGGAAGAAAGGAGCTTTGGATGTGCTTGAGCAACTGCACTCAGAAGCAAACCAGCGGTAAGTGCAACAGCTACGGTCGTAGTTTTAAGGAATGACATGCAAGACTCCTCACAGCAAGAGCTGTTGATTCGAGGTTTGTTTGGAATATCTAATTTTTACTTTTCGATTCTTGTTAAAACCACTGATGATTAGCTAGTAGCCTCCGTGTTCTAGGTCAGGTTGAACACGAGAAACTCACTAGGCCCCAACGTCACAGTGCAAGAACACGATGCCACACGAACGCAAACTGTTCGATTACATTTCAGTCAGCTTGACGCGGTGTTTGGCCTCGAATTGGCGGGCGTAGCGAGACTTAAAGACGAGACCGCGTGCCCCAGATACTAGGGTTTTCACTCATTCAAAAATAACGAAAGTGGACGCTGGGCGCAGGCTGAGAGATCGCCGTTGATCACAAATACGCCGTTGTTCAGCTGACCTCCAAGTCAACACTAGGAAACTCTAGATGAAAGGCCGTTTTCCCGTCACATGACGTACACCAGATTTTGCCATCATGCGCCTCAATAATTGATCGGGTAATCGACAGACCTAGCCCTGCGTTGCTTGGACTCCCTTCTCGCCGCGCTGGGTCCACGCGATAAAAACGATCGAAAAGCTTTTCAAGATGTTCGGGGGCAATGGGTTCTCCGTGGTTCTCCACGACGACCAATACCGACATCTCCTTCTGGAGGATTTCGACACTGATCGTCTTCCCTTCAGAGGTGTAGCGAAGCGCGTTAGAGAGCAGGTTAGAAATGGCTCTGTGGAGCATAAGGACATCGCCTCGGACGCTGCCCCTTCCTGAAACCTTGAGTTGAATCCCTCGCTCATCAGCCAAAAGGCGGTAGTACTCAAGCAATTTTTCCACTACTTCCACGAGGTCTATTGGTTTGTTCTCGTGTGTGATCAGACCGTTGTCAGATTTCGCCAGAAAAAGCATGTCATCAATCATCCGACTCATACGCTTCAAGTCATCAAGATTTGAGTACAGGTTGTCTTCGTAGTCCTCAATATTCCTTTTTCTTGAAAGCACCACTTCGGTGTGGGTCATCAAGTTGCTCACGGGGGTCCGTAGTTCGTGGGCAATGTCTGCGGAAAAGTTCGATAACCGGACAAATGCATCGTCGAGCCTGGACAACATTGCGTTAAACGACAGCACCATTTGCTGAAGCTCTTTGGGAACGGGTGCTAAGGGGATGCGCTCTTTGAGTGATTTTGCTGACATTGAGGCAGCGACCCGCGTGACCTGGCGAATGGGCCGCATGCCACTGCTTGCTACCATCCAGCCGAGTGCAGCACTGACCAATGCGCTGATCACCAACCCTATCCAAAACCATCGTTCAAGCGTCTCGAAAAAGGACATATGCTGAGTAACGTCAAAGATCAAAATGACTGTCAACGGCTTGTCTTGCCCCGTCACAACGGCTTGTGCCGTCACTCCACGGAACATCTGCCCTTGCTCCCGCCACTCCCAGACGTTGTTGTTTGTGGTTGTGCGGAACTCCTTCGGAATATCTACCGGACCGGGATCAGCAAACAGCAGCTTGCCGTCACCATCGATTATTAGGGCAGTCAAATCACGGTGAGCCCCCAGCAGCGCCTCCAGCTCAGGCTTAAATTCGCTGAGTTGATCGATGCTGTTCAACCCGGACAAAATTCTCTGGGTCGAGTGGAGCTTTTCGTTCAATGCCTGCTGATCCAGCATCTTAAAGTGATGCCGACTGAGGTTATTGAAACTGAGTCCGGCGACCGTAAGCACGGCCGTTACCGCGAGCATGAACATCAGACTCATACGGGTCGTCAGGGACATTCGGTTCATTCCGACTCCGAATCAGGCGCGTCGAGCATGTAACCCATCCCCCTAGAGGTATGAATCAACTTGACCTCAAAGTCGTCATCTATCTTGGCCCTCAACCTTCTCACTGCAACCTCGATAACGTTGGTATCGCTGTCGAAGTTCATATCCCAAACCTGGGAGGCGATAAGTGACTTTGGCAGCACCTCCCCTCGACGTCGTAGCAACAGCTCAAGCAACGCAAACTCTTTGGCCGTAAGGTCTATGCGTTTACCTCCACGAATGGCCCGACGCTTGAGCAGGTCCACCTCCAGATCAGCCAGTTTCATATAGGTTTGCGAGGGAGCGCCGTTACCCCGACGCAGCAACGTTCTGACGCGAGCCAACAGTTCAGAAAATGCGAAGGGTTTGATCAGGTAATCATCTGCACCGAGTTCAAGTCCTTTCACTCGATCTTCAACGCGATCTCGCGCCGTGAGGAAGAGCACGGGAACATCTTTTCCGGATGCACGAACCTTCTGAAGTACTTCCCAGCCATCCAGCCCAGGCATCATGACGTCTAGAATCAGCAGGTCATAGGCCTCGCTCAAAGCGTGCTGTAGCGCCACCTTGCCATTGGTAAAGCGATCCACATTGAACCCCGCCTCCGTGAGTCCTTGCTGCAAATAGATACCTATTTTGGGTTCGTCTTCAGCAACCAGAAGTCTCATGAGGGTGGCTCTCGGATAATGATGAAGCGCAGTCTGCAACGAAACACGCCAGCCAACCAGCAACTGACAGAAAAGTAATATTGGCTTCAGGTAGATGTCAGCGAGCGCTGTCTAGGGTTCAAGCATGAGTACTTCCTGGTGCTCGACCGACTCTTCAGCATGAAACGTTAGGGAGCCGGAAAACAATTCCATAAGGAGTTGCCCCATGAATCGCCTGAAAATGCTGTTTTTTGTGAGCTCGATACTCGTCTCAGCTTCTGTATGGGCTGAAAGTGGCGGAGACCGGGTGATAGAGCGTATGGAAGGCCTGCGCGACAGGGCTGAAGCCGTACTGATCCAAGCTGAAAAAGCCCCTGAAGGACAGCGTCATGTCCACATGGCCGAGCATATGAAAATGCTCGGCGACATCATGAGCCAACTCCATAAAGATCATCCAGACGCCTCAATGTCACCCCAGCAGCACCTGGCCTGGATGGAAAAGCACGACAAAATTGTCGACGACGTTTTGAGTCAAATGCAACGCGAGCACAAGCTGATGCTGTCAGAGAACCATCAGTAAGCAACTCCCTGAAAAGAGCTTTTTGAACAGTCCTGTTAAATGCGGCGTCATCTGGACGCCGTATTTATTTCGAAAACTGACAGAAATGTAGTGTTCAGGTCAGTTAACTGGCAGCTCCGCATCATTAGCATAGCCAGTGTTTCCCACTTACTCTCGAGGTCACCATGAAAGCTAAGCTCGTTACCCCTGTCATCGCAGCAATCACTCTACTCTTCGGTGCTACGGCTATGGCCAGCGCAGGGCATGGGAAAGAGGACATCGGCCAGCCTGGAGTCGCCTCTGAGGTTACCCGTACGGTGGAGGTCGAGATGGGCGATATTTTCTTCAAACCTGAAAGCATCGACGTAAAGCCTGGTGAAACTATTCGATTTGTCCTTCGCAATGAGGGTTCGCTGCTGCACGAGTTCAACATCGGCAAAGCTGCTGCTCACGCAGCACACCAAAAAGAAATGGCAAGCATGTTCCAGAACGGAACGCTTAACCCCACAGGTACCGGGAAAACGATGAGCGGTATGGGCCACAGCATGGGTGGAATGAAGATGGTCGGAATGGAGCACAACGACCCGAACAGCGTCCTGATTGAGCCTGGCGCAACCAAAGAGCTGATCTGGACCTTCAACAACAGCACTGGGCTTCAGTTTGGCTGCAACGTGCCGGGGCATTATCAGTCAGGGATGGTCGGTCAGTTTGACCTGAAATAAGCCAGAGCTGGCTGCTAACACCGCTTCGACGCAAGAGTTGGCTACGCTCTGTCGCAGAGATCACAGCAATGCTCACACAGTGGGGTTTAGATCATGAATAACCATCAGCATCCGGATGGAAACACCACCGCACCATTTTGGAGGCGCAAAACAGGCGTTGTACTAATCATGCTCATTGCGATTGGTGCCTTTTACGTTTTGCGGGAGCATTTCAGCCACGTTTATCCATTTTGGCCTTATCTGATTCTGTTGATCTGTCCATTGATGCACTTTTTTGGACATGGACATGGCGGACATAGCCATGGCGATCAGGCAGCAACCCACAAGGACGAAAAAGGGGAATAGCCATGCCTACCATATCGAGCCACCACGACCACAGTCACGCCCATGCTGCTCCGCTCAATGACGATGATCTACGTGACCCGGTGTGCGGAATGGCAGTCACTTCATCAAGTAAGTTTGGTGAGTCTTATCAGGGACAGACATATCAATTTTGTAGCCTGAAATGCCAGGAGAAGTTTCGAGCTGATCCTGAACGCTACAGCGGTAATGTTTCGAGCGCCGAATCCCGCGTCACCTCTTCAGAGTCTGCGGTACAAACAGGCACTGAGTTTACCTGTCCGATGCACCCGGAAATACGCCAGCCCGGACCCGGCAACTGCCCTAAATGTGGCATGACATTAGAGCCGGTCATGCCCACGCTCGATGAAGAAGAAAATCCTGAACTCCGGGATTTCGCCCGCCGCTTTTGGTGGTCGCTGCCATTAACCGTGATAGTGACAGTGCTCGCCATGGCGGGACACTCGTTACAACTCCTCCATGGCTCGATCCAAAACTGGATCGAGCTAGCTCTGGCGACACCGGTGACCTTATGGGCAGGTTGGCCCTTTTTTGTAAGGGGCATAGCCTCTATTAGAAATCGCAGTCCAAACATGTGGACTCTGATTGGTTTGGGTACCGCCGCAGCCTACCTTTACAGCGTCATGGCAACGCTCTTACCCCAAAGCTTTCCCGCCACCTTCATGCAAGATGGACGTATCGGCGTCTACTTCGAAGCCGCCGCGGTCATCATCTCGCTCACCTTGCTTGGGCAGATTCTTGAGCTCAAAGCCCGATCGCAAACCTCCGCCGCCATTAAGTCCCTTCTCGGTCTATCGCCCAAGACCGCACGCCGGATCAATGCCGATGGACAGGAAGAAGACATTCCTCACACACATGTCCACCTTGGAGACCATCTGCGGGTCAGGCCTGGTGAAAAGGTGCCAGTTGATGGCTCAGTACTGGAAGGTGAAAGTGCGGTGGATGAGTCCATGCTCACTGGCGAGCCAGTGCCGGTAATGAAGAGAGCTGGAGATAGCCTGATCGGTGCCACGCTGAATACACATGGCAGCTTGGTAATGGAGGCGCAGAAGGTCGGCGCCGAGACCATGCTGTCACAAATCGTACAGATGGTCGCTCGGGCTCAGCGCTCCAAAGCACCAATGCAACGAATGGCCGACTCTATTGCTGGCTACTTTGTGATGGGTGTTATCGCGATTGCGATACTGACATTTGTCGGCTGGGGGCTTTTTGGCCCTGAGCCCAGTTGGGTGTTTGGTCTGATCATCGCTTGTCCCTGTGCGTTGGGTCTTGCTACGCCCATGTCGATCATGGTTTCGACAGGTAAAGCAGCCAGCATGGGTGTGCTGTTCAGGGATGCCAGTGCCATCGAAAACCTTTGCAAGATCGACACGCTGATTGTCGATAAGACAGGCACCCTGACAGAGGGTCGGCCAGTGTTTCACAGCGTGGAGGCCACACCAAGTTTCAATCCCCACGATGTTCTTCAGCTGGCTGCCAGCCTTGATCAGGGCAGCGAACATCCCTTGGCTCATGCAATCGTCGATCACGCCCGAACCGAGAACATTAAGCTCACCAAGCCAGAATCCTTTGAGTCTGGTTCAGGTATCGGGGTCAGTGGCATCGTCGATGGCAAGAAGATCCAGCTGGGGAACACCGCGTTGATGGAAGCCGCAGGCGTGAACACCAAGCCCCTACAAGTGCGTGCAGAGTTGTTGCGTCTTGACGGCATCAGTATCATCTACCTCGCAATCGACGGGGTATTGGCAGGGTTACTGGCAGTATCAGATCCAATTAAGCCGACCTCCAAAGAAGCAGTCACCAAGCTCAAGGCTGATGACATCAAAATCATCATGGCTACTGGCGACGGGCTCACCACCGCTCGGGCTGTCGCCAGGGAGATGGGGATTGAAGAAGTCCACGGTGAAGTGAAACCTCAGGACAAAGAGCGTCTGGTCGCAGACCTCCAGCAATACGGCCGGAAGGTCGCCATGGCTGGTGACGGTATCAACGATGCACCGGCCCTGGCGCGAGCAGATGTGGGCATTGCCATGGGGACAGGGACTGACGTTGCGATGAATAGTGCGCAACTCACGCTGGTAAAAGGCGACCTGATGGGGATTTTACGAGCAAGGGCACTTTCGGTCGCAACAGTAAAAAACATGCGGCAAAACTTGGGTTTCGCCTTTCTTTACAACTCGATGGGTATTCCCCTTGCCGCAGGCTTGCTCTATCCACTGACGGGACACCTCCTGTCGCCAATGATCGCTGCCATAGCCATGAGCGTCAGTTCTGCATCTGTAGTTTTCAATGCATTGAGACTGAGGAATACCCGAATTGACTGAGCTTCAATTGCGAAATTGCAGCGCAATTGACCATGCGTTTGCATACGACCTGACCAGTCATTTGCATTTGACTGACCACCGATTGCAGAGGATTGGACCACCCAGACATCAAAGCTGAGAGGCTCATAACGACGCAAAGGAGACATTACGATCGTTGGCGGGAAGATCGCTGTTCCAATGGTTAGAGCGTGCACCCTCTACTCTTATGACCGCACAGCGATAGGCGCCGATTACAACCGTCGATAAATACTCGGCAGTGGCCGGCCCCGATGCCTGATTCCAACTTGCGGAAGAAGTGGAGAATCTGCGAGCTAGCTTTCAGCTGATGAATCGCCAGGCTCAGTAGAGCCACCATTTATATCAGCATCGTGTATTGAAACAGGTAATAAGCCATGTTGGATACTTTTCGTTTCCGGATCGTAATAGGCCTGGTAGAACTGAAACTCTTCACGGCCTTCACGTTCACAGTGGGCCTTGATAATCCTAATAGCTTTGAGTTTGTACTCCAACGGCGTCTTGATCCCAAAAATGACGCCCTCCAAGCTTGAAAACCGATACTTCAAAACTCGATGCTTTTTATCTGTGATGTCCATGCCGGAATTAAGAACCAAGCGGTACTCTTTTTCGGACTCCCACTGAGGAAGCTTTGAGGTCAAAGCGAAATCAAGGTTATTCCAGTGCCTCTCTCGCAGATCACTGGAATCAGTTTTGTACCACTCGCTAGTGGTACTCAGATTTCCTTGGCCATCGTTGTACCAGAAGCCACCTAATGCCTCGTTTGGGACGTTGCCTAATGATCTGAAGAAATCTATTTCCGAGTGTTCTCGATCGTAGAAAACTTCCTTGAACTGCATATTCTGGAAGCCATAAATGATGCCGCTATGACCAAGACCTATCGGCTTATTCATTTCAAGAGATAGTGCTTGGTCTTCACCTGAGACCCTATATTTCAGGCAGATGCCTTTGTGATTGTCTCCGTAGCTACCCCAGATGGCGGAGTTATTACACTCCTTCATAAAGCAGGCTACATACCATTTCGGGTGCATTAGCTGGTCGATTTGATCTAGATATCGAGGAGCAAATGCCGTTATTAGGTCATACACACCGTAATGATCATTGATCCATACGTGCGCAGCCTTGATGGAGAACGCCGAGGTTGTGACAGCAATCTGCCTGTATGACTCAAAATCACGATGCTGGCCATCATCTGCTTCGATATTTGATATTATCTTCAGATGAAAGTCACTGTCCCCTAGTGGGTCTCCAGGATTCTCAGGATGATGTGCACCGGTTAACTCGTACTTGTAACTTACTGAAAGTACGATTGTTAAGAAGCGCGTATGCAGAGAACTGAGGTAGAGCAACAACTGTGGCTTGTAGTGTTTTCTCTCGGCTTTAGAGAGTGCCTTGATGTACCCCTGAAATATCTCACTACTTTGGAGCAGGTAATCCATTTCCTGGAAAGCAAAGAGGTACACACCCCGGAGATTAGCAGGATACTGGCCAATTGGGAGCTCATTAGGAAGTGGCACGCCGCTCATTACCGCGTCATCAATCTCCCAGCTTCGAAGCGCTAGTATCAATAGGTAATGCCTAAAGAAATTCGCCCAGACGATTTCATCACCCGCCCAGTAGATTTCCTTGTACCCCTCTAGAGGATCGTTCAATTGCTCAGGCGGTGCGAAGTAAATCTCAAGCTTCTCAAGCTCACCGGGCACAGCCTCCTTGGTCTCGGTGGCGTCTTTTCCGAGCAGACGATCCGCTGTCCTGAACCTGTAGAGATGTCGATCCATGATTACCCCGCATGTGGCTACGAAAAAGGGCCCCACCGGGCCCTCATTTGTACTCAAACCGATCTTACTGAGTGCGCCAGGACTCAACAATGTCCGCGCCGAATTCAGTTTTCCATTCCTTGAGCTGGCGATGGTTCCCGCCCTTGGTCTCGATCAACTCGCCCGAATTTGGGTTTTGGTAGATCTTGACGTCACGTGCTTTGCGGACACTTTTCGGGGCAGCGGTAGTAGAAGCACGGCTTGCTGCCTGGGGATCGAGGAGAGCGATGACGTTGCGGAGGCTATAACCGTACTCGGCAAGCAAAGCCCGCAGCTTAGTTTCGAATTCAACTTCTTTTTTCAGGCCTTCGTCGCCTTTCATGGCTTCAAGGGCAGCGAGTTGTTCGGCCAAGTGTTTTTCGAGTTGACGGAACTCAGCAAGACGGGACATGAGATGACCTTTATAAAATGATTGAGCAGTATACGAATTGACAAATCTAGCGCAACAACTGAGATCTTAGAAATATCAGGATTAATCGCTATCCCCATGTGATCCGCTTAGCGACCAACCTGGCACGTAAATTATGCTCTTTGAGGCTTTTTCGATTGGTGTAGTGTGTTCGTCGAGAATCACGCTGTCCCTCTCGATTTTCCGTGGCCGGAAGGTGCTTTACTAAGCCAAATCCAATTTGTACAAACATTGGCGTCTTAACTTTCGGCTTTCGGACTTTGGGAGCTTTCGGTTTTTTGATCCGGTGTTCAGATCCTACCGACGTCTGAGGGGGAACATAAGGCGCAAATTGTGGGTATAGATCCTCAAAAAGCTGAACCTGCGCGGATACTGGAGTTACCCTAGTTACCCCGACCTCACCGGACTTGCGCCTAAAGTGATCGTCAGACGAATTCATTCTAGCTACAAAGTCCAGAATCGTCCCCCGAAGAGACCGCCCTGTCACAATGCGACGATGAATTCGTTTCCAGCCATCTTTCAGATTTCCCCTGGTCACGTCCCACTGCTCTGGTGACGAGAACCCCAGCTGTTTCGCGAACTCTATGTAATCTGGTGGTAAATCGTTTGCCATGTCCTTAGCCTCCGATTTTACAAGCATCGATGATGGCATAGAAGAATCAAGGGATGCTATACCAGTTCTGTCGAGAGCCTATCCGTTAGGTAATTGCACAGACTTGCCCAGCCATTTGCATTCGATTTGACCAGTAATTTGCTTCGGATTTGACCTGCAGGCTTCGTGGCCATGACCGGCAGAGGACGACCCAAAGCAGTCATTTGTTTGCGGGATATAGGCTAGAACTTTTCGTCATGCAGAAAAACGAGGCCGCAATCGCGGCCTTGTTTTTTTAGAGTGTTACTCGTGCGAATGTCCGTGCTCAGCGCTCTCGGAGGTTGTGCCTTTCTCACCACCGCCGCATGCCGTCATCAAGCCCAGGAAGCAGAACAGCAGCACAGAACGAATCAGAGTGGTTGGGGATTTCATGGGAATACTCTTCAAAAGTGGATGAAATAAATGGTCTGTGGTCAGGCTGAAGTCCGCGTTTTCGGCAGTAGGACAGCCGTCTCTGTGTCGGATTACTGTTTGACGTTCAGGTAATCACCACTCGTCTTCAACGAAATGGTCACGTCGTTATTGCTGCGATTACGCCAAAACCAACCATGGGTGCCGTCAAAAATGGCGGTGAATTCGCCTTTATTACTTTTGACCTGCTTGCCCTTGTTGTAGCTGTGGAAGTAACCCTTTTCACCGTTGTAGGGCTCGCCATGGGTGTCGTAGTTCACAAGCCCACCAGCCGCTGTCCATTCATAACTCACAGTCTTGTTCTTCAGCACTTCCAGTTTGATCTCTGTCCCTTCACCTGGTTTGAGCGTGACGGTCATTTGATTCGTCTTCATGGCTGGGGTCGGTGCCGACGCTGATTGGGCCACAGGTATTGCAGCAGGTTGGATTTGCGCAATCTGCGGAGCTGGAGCTGGAGCTGAACTAGGAGCTAATGCTTGCGGCGGCGCTGTATCCGCCAACGCCTCTTGGGCAAGGATGATCTTCAATTCGCCCATTTGGGTCAGACCCAGTGCGCGGCCCACACCCGTAGGATCAACGGCGTATTCCGAAGGCATGACAACGGTCATCAGCAGGCCAATAGCAGTCAGCAGTGCAATGACAGTCGAACGAACCAGTTTGCGAGTGCTGGGCAATTCATTAACAGTTGGAAGCGGAGTATTGAACATGGTCAGAATTCCTTAGGCGGAGATAAACAGGCCGGTGATCTGGTAACCCATCAGCAGGAAACCGGCACTCATCATGGCGACGTTGGCGGTATAGGCGTGGCGCCAGAAACTGGCGGTGCGCCGCCAATACCCCATCAGAATGAGAATCGCACTAAGGGCCAGCAACTGGCCGATCTCGACGCCGACGTTGAACGCAAGCAAGTTGGGGATCAGCCCGTCGGGCGAGATCTCGTACTCCTGGATTTTGGTGGCCAGGCCGAAACCATGGAGCAGGCCGAAAATCAGCGTGGCCACTTTGGTATTGGGTTGGAAACCGAACCAGCGCTGGAACGCGCCCAAGTTATCGAGTGCCTTGTACACCACCGAAAAACCGATGATGGCGTCGATGATGTACGAGCTGATGCTGATCTCGGTCAGCACGCCCAGCAGCAACGTCACCGAGTGGCCTACCGCGAACAGTGTGACGTAGAGCCCCACATCCTTCAGGCGGTAAAGGAAGAAGATCACCCCGAACAGAAACAGCAGGTGATCGTAGCCCGTCATCATGTGCTTGGCGCCCATGTAGATGAAGGGCAGCAACATGACGCCGGAACTTTCCTGGATAAAGCCCTTGTCACCTTCCGCGACGGCGTGAGCCATCGCCTCGGGCATCCCGAGGAAAAGTGCAGCGACAAGTAAAAACAACAGCAGTAGCGGGCGGTGCGATGGCGCAGTGAATGCGCCCACGCCGCTCATCGAGTGCGAATGCATGGATAAATCCTACGTTGGAGGGATCAAAGGCCGCTGCGCGGCCATGGTCAGGATGCGAACGAAGGACGGGGTGGACGCTTGATCAAGAATATCGGCGGAGGGGGAACTGCATATTGCGGGGCATCAACCCGCACCGATAGCTTGGGTTGTTCGGCCAAAATCAACAGTGAAGTGAGCTGCGGTGTTTCGTGCTGATGGTCAGGGGTCAGCGGGGAGTGATAGTGATCCGAGCAGCTCGCACACGACATCTCAGTCAGCTCTTCATGAGAGTGATGGGCGTCTTGCGCAACCTCCCAAGCAGGCTGTTTCGACGTCACTGACAACGTATAGGTATGCCCGGCCCAGGCCACAAACATGGCGAGGACAAGCGCGAATACCACCGTTGTTGTCAGTGTTCTGCTGAACATCGTGATCGGGCTTCAACTCGTTTTTCAGGGCTTTGATGCGTTTGACCGCATCCCCTAAGGGGGGATAGGATGCCAGCGTAATTCATTAAGGCCCGAGGCTCAAGTCATGAGTGAAAACGAACACAGCCATCCCCACACTCACCAAAGTCACGAGGCGATCATCAAGCGTCTCAAACGGGCGGACGGCCATTTACGCGGCATCATCACCATGATTGAAGAGGGGCGTCAGTGCGTGGACATCGCTCAGCAGCTGCATGCGGTCGAAAAAGCCGTATGTCAAGCGAAGCGCACGCTCATCCAGGATCACATTGATCACTGTCTGGAGGACACAGTCTCAGCCTTGAACAATGGCGAGCGCGCACCGTTGGAAGCCTTCAAACAAATCACCAAGTACCTCTAGGTCTGACATGCCCAACTTTGCTGAACTGCTGCAACAGGGCGGTACACACGCCTGGCTGTATTTCCCGAGCGCTATCTTGCTCGGTGCCTTGCATGGCCTGGAACCGGGCCATTCAAAAACCATGATGGCCGCTTTCATCGTGGCCATTCGTGGTTCGGTTAAACAGGCCGTTTTGTTGGGTCTGGCCGCGACGCTGTCGCACACCGCCGTGGTGTGGTTGGTCGCCATCGGCGGCATGTACCTGGGCAAAGGTCTGGACGCTCAAACCACTGAGCCGTACTTCCAGCTTGCGTCCTCTGCACTGATCATCGTAGTTGCTCTTTGGATGCTGTGGCGTACCTGGCGCGGTGAGCAGATGTTCAAGTTCGAGCAAGGTGATGACCACCACCACGGTGAGCATGACCATGGCCATCATGATGAAACCCATCGAATCGATACCGGCCACGGGCGCATCGAACTGTCGATTTTTGAAGTAGGTATGCCACCGCATTGGCGCCTGAAAACATTGACCGGACACGCTTGGGCTACATCGGATGTTCGCCTAATGACGACTCGTCCGGACGGCAGCACTCAATCGTTCTCTTTCGTCGAGCGCGAAGGCTTTCTGGAGTCGGCAGTCGATATCCCGGAGCCTCATGAGTTCAGTGCGCGCTTGAGTCTTGGGCATGCGGGCCACTCCCATGATTACGATCTGGCGTTCCAGGAGCATGATCACGGGCACGCGCATTCCGAACTGGAAGGTCTGGAGTTGTCAATTGATGGCTATCAGGATGCGCATGAACGCGCACATGCCAACGATATCCGTAAGCGCTTCACGAATCGTGAGGTGACCACGGGCCAGATCGTCATGTTCGGTTTGACGGGTGGTTTGATTCCTTGTCCGGCTGCCATCACCGTTCTGTTGCTGTGTCTTCAGGTTAAAGAAGTCGCGCTGGGAGGCATACTCGTCCTGTGCTTCAGCATCGGCTTGGCGATCACCTTGGTGGCGGTGGGAGCTGCTGCGGCTATTGGTGCTAAACAGGCTTCCAACCGCTGGCCGTGGCTGGGCACCGTGGCTCGTCGTGCACCGTACCTGTCCAGCGTGTTGATAATCGGTGTTGGTCTGTACGTAGGCTTCCATGGTTGGATCGGCTTGAGCGCCCAAGGCGTCGTTTAAGTGTTCGAACTCGCCAGCTATTTTGGTCTATTTCTGGCGGCATTCGGTGCCGCCACGTTATTGCCCATGCAGTCTGAAGCTGTGTTGGTCGGGATGTTGCTCTCCAACCAATACGTTGCTTCTGCGCTATTGGCGGTCGCCACCTTCGGCAACGTTCTTGGCTCTGCGCTGAACTGGATTCTGGGTCGCTCTATCGAGCGATTTCGCTACAAGCGATGGTTCCCGGTGAGCGAGAGCAAGCTCGAAAAGGCCCAGCAGTCTTACCTGCGCTACGGGCGCTGGTCGTTGCTGCTGAGCTGGGTGCCCATCATTGGCGATCCGCTGACGGTCGTCGCCGGAGTCATGCGCGAGCCATTCTGGAGTTTCCTGCTGATCGTCACCATGGCCAAGGGCGTGCGTTATCTCTTGCTGACCGCCGTCACACTGGGGTGGACATGACGACTGCTCATACAACCCAGCATTCCTCACTCAAGAGCCGAAGCAGTAGCCTGGATCTGATCAAGTGGCTGGCGATGCTGACCATGGTCATCGATCACTTGCGGTTGGTGTGGCCGGAGATGAGCAATCTGTTCATTCTGGGGCGGCTTTCCTTTCCGCTGTTCTGTGTCGCCATTGCTGCCAACGTGGCGCGCTCCAAACCGGGCGAATTACTGACTGCCGCGAATGGACGCTACCTCGCCTTGATGCTGGTGTTCGCCGCCATTTCAGAAGTGCCTTATCGCTATATCAGCACCTCGGGATCATTCAACGTGTTGGTTACCCTGGCATTGGGGCTGGTGATTGCCTGGGGATGGCAACATCGCACCTTGTTGAGCAGCGCTATGGCCTTGATGGCTGCCGCGATTGCCTACGTGCTGGATGACCCGTTGATGTACGGGCTATACGGCGCGCTCGTTCCTGCGGCTGTCTTGTTAGCGATCAAGAGGCCCGGTGCTCTTTGGTTGCTGCCAGCAGTTCTATGCCTGTTGAGCAACACCCGCAGTAGCATCGTGACCAGGGCTATGGATCTTGAAATTCACTCATTGCTGGCCTTGAGCACTGCATTTGCCGCTCCGCTGATCGGACTCTGGCTGCTGCATCAGAAGTTCACCTTCAACGTCTGGCCGGTGCGGCAATGGGGCTACTGGTTTTATCCGGGACACCTTGCCGCTCTGCAAGCTCTACGGTTCTTAATCTGAATGGCAGAGAAAGGACTCTCCCCAAAAACGGTAAACGAGATGCACAGACGTTCATTACTCAATCTATTTTTGGCCGGTTTTGCCTTTGCTTTACCTTTGGGCTTACAAGCCGCACAAGTCCTAAATGTTCGGCTATGGAACACCGACGACAAGCTTCGGCTGGTGCTAGACCTAAGTGGTCCAGCACAGTACAAGACCTTCTCCCTGACGGCGCCGGATCGGTTGATTCTCGATCTGATGGGAACCAGCCTTGCCTTTGATTTGAGCAAACTGCAACTGGGTAACATGCCAATCCGCGCTATACGTTCAGGGCCTCAAGGTACAGGAACGCGGATTGTCCTGGACCTGATAGGTCCCGTGCAGTTGAATACCTTCATGCTGGCACCTGAACAGGCACAGGGGCATCGCTTAGTGCTGGATATTTCCAACTCGGCATCCCCGGCAATACAGCCGGCTGCACCGCAGGTTGTGCTTAATGATTCGGCTCATCCAAAGCGCGACATCATCGTCGTGGTAGACCCAGGGCATGGCGGTAAAGACCCTGGAGCAGTCGGGGCCAATGGCGAGCGGGAAAAAGATGTGGTGCTGTCAATTGCTCGGCAGTTGGCCAAACGGATCGAGCGGGAAAAGGGGTTTACCGTGCGACTCGTACGCGACAGCGATGTTTACGTACCGTTACGCAAGCGGGTGGAGATTGCTCGCCAACACAATGCCGATATCTTCATTTCCATACACGCGGACGCCGCGCCTCGGCGCACGGCCTCCGGAGCGTCGATCTATGCGCTATCGGAAGGTGGAGCCACGTCCACTACTGCGCGCTGGCTCGCGCAGAAGGAGAACGGCGCCGAGTTACTCGGTACGACCAAAAGCCTCGCACTCAAAGATAAGGACCCCATGCTGGCAGGAGTGATTCTCGACATGTCGATGAGCGCTACAGTCGCAACGAGCCTGGAACTGGGCCACTCCGTACTGAGAAGTTTGGCGGGCATCACCACTTTGCACCAGAAGCGTGTGGAGCAGGCGGGCTTTGCCGTACTTAAGTCGCCAGACGTACCGTCAATCCTGGTTGAAACTGGATTCATCTCTAAGGATGGTCTGAAGTAGTTGTGTATTTCTGGCTGACTTCAGCCCCTGCCGATTTTAAAAGCGGCAAATCGATCAAAAACGCTCAGATCACCCGCTTATTTCTGTGTTTTTAGCCGCCGCGAGCACCTCGCGGCAGCCATTTTCCACATTACAGGCGCACCTCTCCTGCATTCGCCAGTAAATGTCGGCGCGCCATCCACAGGTTCGACAGCGCGAACAGCGTCATCAGTTGCGCCGTGTTCTTCGCCAGACCACGGAAGCGCACCTTCACATAACCGAACTGGCGCTTGATCACCCGGAACGGATGCTCGACCTTGGCTCGTACCTGAGCCTTGGCCTTCTCAATCTTGCGCTTGGCTTTGTACAAAGCACTGCGCTTATCAAGCTTCTTGTAAGTACTACGGCGGGCGGCGATCTGCCAGATGACCCCCCGGCCTTCATGTTCAGGGCGTTTCTCGACGCCGGTGTAACCCGCGTCGGCACCGACCATGTTCTCATCGCCGTGCAGCAGCTTATCGACCTGGGTGACATCGGCCACGTTGGCCGCCGTGCCCACCACGCTGTGCACCAAGCCCGACTCATCATCGACACCGATGTGCGCCTTCATGCCGAAGTGGTGAGTCGGCCGCGGGAACTGCCCCCGCAGCCGCTCGCAGAACCGTACGTGACACTCTCGCGTCATACGGCTCCCGTTATCCAACCTTGCTGCCCGGTCACTCGCCAGTGATGAAACAGCCGGGGTACCACAGTCCGCATCTTGTCCAGCCATTGGCTAATGCGCCGCTTGCGCCTATGAAGAGCCTTGTATTTTCGTCGGGCCCAGCGTTCAAGCGCGCGGTCAATGTGCTGGAAGATGCCAAGCATGGCTGTCCGATAGAACGAGCCATAGTATTGCGACCACCCCTGTATCACTGGATTGTAGAGCCGAGCCACGTCGACCAGCGTCACGTGGGTTTGGCGATTGAGTCGCCACCTGCGTACCGCTTGCCGCATCCGCTTTAAGGCATCCGCACTCGCTCCCGGAAGGAAGCTCGTGAAGAGCTGGTCTTGTTTGCTGAGCGCCTTCCTCGGCCTAAAGGTGAAGCCGAGGAAGGTAAAGCTCACATGCGGATAACCTGCGCGACGGTTACTGTCCTTGCAGTACACGACCTTCGATTTCTCGGGGTGCATCGTCAAGCCACAGGCAGCCAGCCGTGAAGCAATGGAGCGCATCACGTACTCCGCTTGCTTTCGACTGCGGCAGTGCACCACCGCATCATCGGCGTAGCGGGCAAACGGGCAGTTGGGGCTGGTACGTTGCATCCAGGTGTCGAAGGCATAGTGCATGAACAGATTCATCAGGAGGGGACTGATCACTCCACCTTGCGGGGTGCCGCGTTCGCGTCGGACGCGCATACCGTGATCCGTTTCGAACGGCGCAACCAGCCACCGCTCGATGTACAGAAGTATCCAGTCCTCCTTGATGTGCAGGCGCACCGCCTTCATCAGCAACCCATGATTGATCTGATCGAAGGCTGCCTTGATATCAAACTCCACCACCCAGTCGTATCGCCAGCAGCGCTCACGCGTGATCGCCACCGCCTGCTTCGCTGATCGTCCCGGCCGGTACCCATAGGAGTCCGAGTGGAAGATCGAGTCCAGCTCCGGCTCGATGAGAAGCTTGACCACGGTTTGCGCGACACGATCACCAACCGTGGGCACTCCCAGCTTGCGCGTGCCTCCCGATGCCTTGGGAATTTCTACTTGCTTGACCGGAGGCGGGAAGTACGACCCCGACGACATCCGATTCCACAGCTTGTAGAGATTCTTAGACAGATCCCGCTCGAAATCGGCGATGGTTTCATCGTCGATGCCGGCAGCACCGCGGTTGGCCCTGACCTGCTGGTAGGCGTCCCATACCGTGCGTTTCGCTATGTCATAAGGTTTCGCCGAGCTCACGCCACTCATCCCCGGAGGTTGGCAACGCTCGTCGGCCGGATAACGCCGCCCCTTCGCTCCACCTCCATTACAGAGGCTTCATCGCTACTACGGGAGGCTCCGCCCCTCGTTCCAGCATCGGTATTCTTCCTCATGGTGTTGGCCATTTGTCATTTTCCTTCGCATCTGGAACAAGGTTCTCACGTTCCGTACCAAAGCCTGTATGAAGATCATGCCGCCTATACACCGGCTGCCATCGGGTCCGTAAGCAGGTAACGCCCCGACTTGTCCTGAAGCCAGTACTCCACCTCAGTTTCGGCAGCACCTTGGGCATAACGATGCGTCATCGGACGGTTTGCTTTCGCTCATCTTCTCCATACTCACCTGCCATCCTCAGGGATGACTTTTCCTCGGTCGCTCACCACCACACCTTTTGGATGCAGCAGCACCGGGTGGTTTGAAGTCCGCTCCTGCAAGCCGACTTCGGAAGGCCTACTTCCATCTTCGGCACAGCAGCACAGGTCATCTGACCTGTGTTCGTGACACACAGTACTGGTTACCCTTCTTGGTCTGATGCATTTCCGGGTCGCGCTTACCGTCCTTGTTCTTGGTCGAACTCGGCGCATTGATCAGCGTGGCATCGACGATCGTGCCTTGGCGCAGCGACAGCCCTCGGTCGCCCAGATAGCCATTGATGACAGCCAAGATGCCGGCGGCTAGTTCGTGCTTCTCCAGCAAACGACGGAAGTTGAGGATGGTGGTTTCATCGGGGATACGCTCCAAGCTCAGCCCCGCGAACTGGCGCAGGATGGTGGTCTCGTACAGCGCCTCTTCCATCGCTGGATCGCTGTAACCGAACCAGTTTTGCATCAGGTGCACGCGCAGCATCGCCATCAGCGGATAGGCCGGACGACCGCCTTCACCCTTGGGATAATGCGGCTCGATCAAGGCAATCAAACCCTTCCACGGCACCACCCGATCCATCTCGATCAGGAACAACTCTTTGCGGGTTTGTTTGCGCTTACCGGCGTACTCGGCGTCGGCGAAGGTCATCTGCTTCATCGGGAAACTCGGTGGGTGGAATCCGGGTATTTTGCCAAAATCTGGAAGTCTTCTTCAGAGTTTCCCTAGCATTAAGCTGGGCGCGACAACAGACGTCTAGTTGGGCGGCACCTGAAGGTTTCGACCAGCCACATAACGGCCTAGGTCAATCGACGGGCAAGAATAGAATGTCTCCTATAGTCCGCTAGTGTGCGCTCTCTTGCTTGGATGGCATTACGTTCTGGCCCAACGTTACTGTAGCGAATCCGCAGCAGTATCAATCAAAGCCTCCTGTATCCCGCGTGAAGAAAGACGCTACGTTGCGCCCGTTCTTCCACGGCTTCGCTTGCCGCCCCGCTACGGCAGATTCGAAGTATTCATCGAAATGTCATCCTTTAGAAGCAGTGCGGTAACAAGGAATTTCTACCCTTTGCATCGCGAACCGCAATTGTGCGGCCAGCAATATTGCGAAAGGTGATCAAATGACGCCCCATCCGATACAGGACGCCGTGCTGCGGGTCGACCGGTTGAGCGTCGTCTATCCAGGCGGCGTGACAGCCCTACGCGATACCTCGATTGCATTTCGGCGTGGTGAGTTCACCGTGCTGCTTGGTCTCTCGGGCGCAGGCAAGTCGACCTTGCTCCGTAGTCTCAATCGACTCGTCACGCCCACTGGCGGCAGTGTCACCAGCGAACTCGGTGAACTCGGCAGCGGCTCGGCCTTGCGTCAGCATCGTCGGCGTACCGCCATGATCTTTCAGCACCACCAGCTAATCGAACGTCAAAGCGCACTGGCTAATGTGCTTACCGGTCGGCTGGCCTTTCACAACACGCTCCGCTCGCTGTTTCCTCTGCCGCGTGCCGATCAGGAGATTGCGCTCAGTTGCCTCGCTCGGGTCGGTCTGGCAGACAAGGCGCTAAGCCGGGTGGACAAACTGTCCGGTGGCCAGCAGCAGCGGGTAGGCATCGCGCGTGCGCTAGCGCAACAGCCGGCGATCATTCTGGCCGATGAGCCGGTAGCCAGTCTCGACCCGGCCACTTCGGTCCGTGTTCTCGGATTGCTGCGCGACATCTGCAAGGAAGACGGCATCACCGCCATCGTTTCGCTGCATCAACTCGAATATGCCCGCCGCTTCGCCGATCGCGTCGTCGGGCTGGCCGATTCTCAGATCGTTTTCGATGCCGCGCCCTCGGAACTCACCGATGCGCAGCTTGAGCGCATCTATGCAGGCCGCTCTACGACTCAGCCAGCGAATGCTCCGGCTGAACCACCTGTCATGCTCGAACCTTCACTGGAGATGTCCCGATGAAACGCTTATCCGCGCTCTTATTGACTTGCTTGCTGTCCGCTGTTTCAAGTTTGTCCGCCCTAGCGGCCGATGCCGATCCGGATGTGCTAAAGGTTGCCCTGCTGCCGGACGAAAACGCCTCCGAGCTGATCAAGCGTAACCAGCCGCTGAAGGATTATCTGGAAGAGCATCTGGACAAGAAGGTGCAGCTGATCGTAACCACCGACTATTCCTCGATGATTGAGGCGATGCGCTTTGGCCGTATCGACCTGGCGTATTTCGGTCCGCTGTCCTACGTCATGGCCAAAAGCAAAAGCGACATCGAGCCCTTCGCTGCCATGGTCATCGACGGCAAGCCGACCTATCGCTCGGTGATTATCGCCAATGTGGCGTCAGGCGTGAATGAGTATGCCGACCTTAAGGGCAAGAAGATGGCCTATGGTGACCGGGCATCGACGTCCAGCCATTTGATTCCCAAAACCGTGCTTCTTGAGACGGCCGATTTGACGGGTGGGCAGGACTACGAACAACATTTTGTGGGCACGCATGACGCCGTTGCCGTCAACGTGGCGAACGGCAACGCCGATGCGGGTGGGCTGTCGGAGGTAATTTTCAATCACGTAGCCGAACGTGGCCTAATCGATCCGAGCAAGGTGAAAGTACTTGGTTACAGCGGCGAATACCCCCAGTACCCCTGGGCGATGCGCTCGAACCTGAGCCCCGAGCTGAAAACCAAGGTGCGGGATGTATTCGTCGGTATCGACGATCCCGAAGTGCTGCGCAACTTCAAGGCCGAGGCCTTCGCGCCAATCACCGACGCCGACTACGATGTGATCCGCAACATGGGATCGCTGCTCGGCCTCGACTTCGCCACGATGTGAGCACCGATATGTCTACTCATTACGACGTGCAGGCGCTGCCTGCAGAGCAACGCGAGCACATCCTTCGAGGCTTCGGCCTCGGTTGGTGGCGCCAGCTGGGGCAGGTGGCGATTGTATTCGGAGTGGTGCTGTTGGCCTGCTGGTACGTGGGGCTGCTCGATGCCACCACGCTGCTGAACGGGCTGCCCTCCATCGCGACCCTGGCAGGCGAGGCCATGCCGCCAGACTTTTCGGGCTATCGAAGCTGGATTCGCCCCTTGATCGACACCTTGGCGATGAGCATCGCCGGTACGGCCATCGCAGTGGTGTTCTCGCTGGTGGTGGCCTTCGTTGCAGCGCGCAATACGGCGCCGCACCCCCTTGTGTTCGGTGTTGCCCGGGTGCTGCTCAATGCCCTGCGGTCGGTGCCGGAGCTGATCATGGGCATCATCTTCGTTGCAGCCGTAGGGTTCGGCGCCTTGCCGGGCGTGCTTGCCCTGGGTCTGCATTCGGTCGGCATGGTCGGCAAGTTCTTCGCCGAGGCCATCGAGCACGTCGACGAAGCGCCGGTGGAAGCCGCTCGGGCGGCGGGGGCTACGCCGATGCAAGTGCTGCTGCACGCGGTTTTGCCACAGGTGACGCCGCAGTTCGCCGACGTGGCGATCTACCGCTGGGAATACAACTTTCGCGCCTCCACCGTGATGGGCATGGTTGGCGCCGGCGGTATCGGCTTCGAACTCATGGGCTCGCTGCGCATCATGCAGTACCAGGAGGTTGCAGCAATCCTGCTGGTCATCCTGGCCATGGTCACGCTAGTAGACGCCTTCAGTGGCGTGCTGCGCAAACGTTTCAAATAGGACAAACCATGCTGCCGAAACTCGTTATAACTCACCGAGTACACGATGAGATCCTGCAACTGCTGGCGCCACATTGCGAGCTGATGACCAACCAGACCGACAGCACGCTGACGCGCGAGGAAATTCTGCGCCGCTGCCGCGATGCTCAGGCGATGATGGCGTTCATGCCCGATCGGGTCGATGCAGACTTTCTTCAAGCCTGCCCTGAGCTGCGTGTAGTCGGCTGCGCGCTCAAGGGCTTCGACAATTTCGATGTGGACGCCTGTACTGCCCGCGGGGTCTGGCTGACCTTCGTGCCTGATCTGTTGACGGTCCCGACTGCCGAGCTGGCGATCGGACTGGCGGTGGGGCTGGGGCGGCATCTGCGGGCAGCAGATGCGTTCGTCCGCTCTGGCGAGTTCCAGGGCTGGCAACCACAGTTCTACGGCACGGGGCTGGATAACGCTACGGTCGGCATCCTTGGCATGGGCGCCATCGGACTGGCCATGGCTGATCGCTTGCAGGGATGGGGCGCGACCCTGCAGTACCACGAGGCGAAGGCTCTGGATACACAAACCGAGCAACGGCTCGGCCTGCGCCAGGTGGCGTGCAGCGAACTCTTCGCCAGCTCGGACTTCATCCTGCTGGCGCTTCCCTTGAATGCCGATACCCAGCATCTGGTCAACGCCGAGCTGCTTGCCCTCGTACGGCCGGGCGCTCTGCTTGTAAACCCCTGTCGTGGTTCGGTAGTGGATGAAGCCGCCGTGCTCGCGGCGCTTGAGCGAGGCCAGCTCGGCGGGTATGCGGCGGATGTATTCGAAATGGAAGACTGGGCTCGCGCGGACCGGCCGCGGCTGATCGATCCTGCGCTGCTCGCGCATCCGAATACGCTGTTCACTCCGCACATAGGGTCGGCAGTGCGCGCGGTGCGCCTGGAGATTGAACGTTGTGCAGCGCAGAACATCATCCAGGTATTGGCAGGTGCGCGCCCAATCAACGCTGCGAACCGTCTGCCCAAGGCCGAGCCTGCCGCATGTTGAATCCGGTCTGGCTGAAGAGCCTGGTAGCGATCGTTCAAACAGGCAGTTTTCAGAGCGCGGCGAGGGCGTTGGGGCTGGCCCAGCCGACGGTGTCGCAGCACTTGCAGAAGCTTGAAGAGCAGGTCGGCGTAACGCTGGTGCAGCGCAGTCGTAGCGGCTGCCAGCCTACCACACGGGCGCTGGCCTTCATGCCGCATGCGACCGCCTTGCTCGACATGCACGCCCGGGCGCTAGAAGCCCTGCATGGCAATCGTGAGCGCGTCGGGGCCAGCTCCAACATCGGCACCTACCTTCTCCAGCCATTCGTGCGCAACTATCTGACGACCGCAAATGAGAGGGGCGAGGTGGATCTGCGCATCGCCGCCAACCCGGATGTGGCCGACCAGCTACTGGCGGGCCAGCTCGACGCCGCGATCATGGAATGGTGGCTACCTCACCCCGACTTCGAACACCGCCTCTGGCGGGTCGAGCCGCTGGTGCTTATCGTCAGCCCCGACCATGCGCTGGCTGAAGCAGGGTGCATAGAACGTGATCGTCTGGTGGACCTGCCGATGCTGGGAGGTGAACCGGGTAGCGGTACCGGACGGCTTCTGACCGAATACTTTGGCGAACTGGGCGTGCCTCGCAGCGGTATGCAGCTAGGCAGCACCGAGGCAGTCAAACAAGCAGTGAGGGCGGGACTCGGCGTGTCGTTGGTGATGGCTTCCGCAGTACAAGACGAAGTTCGCAGTGGCGCGCTGGTAGCTCTTCCCATCCCGGGGCTTGAAAAGCGTCTCCAACTGATCTGGCGCAAACCTCCCGGAAATCTGCACCCGCCGGGATTTGTGCGGCACTTATTGGAGGAGGCAGATCTAGCTGGATAAGGTGATGGATGGTTGCGATCCAGCGCTTGGCTTGTCAGCCTAGGGAAACTCTGAAAAAGACTTTCTGATTTGGCAAAATACCGCGACCCCACCCACCGAGTTTCCCGATGAAGCAGATGACCTTCGCCGACGCCGAGTACGCTGGCAAGCGCAAGCAAACCCGCAAG